>NZ_CALWMU010000012.1:0-69638 GCF_944382095.1 Candidatus Acetatifactor stercoripullorum | reverse complement strand
ATTTGTATAACACGTATAACCCCCGATAAAATCAAATCTTCTTATACTTTTAAAAATCTTTCATGAAACAACCCTGGCGTTAAAGTCATAGCACTCTGCAGAAACGGTTCTGTACTTTCAGGAAGCTTCTCTCTACAATAAAGGTGAAAAGAAAGGCAAAGGAGGCACAGAAATGCAGTATGTAAGTCTCTATAACGGCGTAAAAATACCTGTTATAGGATATGGCACTTTTCAATTAGCAGATGCTGCACTGTGTGAACAATGCGTGGGCAATGCGCTGGAAGCAGGGTATCGCCTGTTCGATACGGCGGCTGTTTATGGAAATGAGGAAGCGGTGGGAAGTGCTGTCCGCAGCTCCTATGTTCCACGTAAGGAGATTTTCCTGACCACAAAGCTATGGGTGCAGGATGCAGGGTATGACAGCACCTTGAAAGCTTTTGAAGCCTCTCTCAAAAGGATGAAGCTGGAGTATTTGGACCTTTATCTCATCCACCAGCCCTTTGGCGATATTTACGGCGCCTGGCGGGCTATGGAGCGATTATACCGGGAAGGCGCAGTCCGAGCCATCGGAGTCAGCAATTTTTCCCCAGAACGGCTGGTGGATCTGTGCATGAACCATGAGCTGAAGCCCATGGTCAACCAGATTGAAATCCATCCCTTTTTTCAACAGGGGGAAGCGCTGCGGGTGATGAAGGACTACGGGATTGTTCCGCAGGCATGGGGGCCTCTTTCAGAAGCACAGAGAGATATTTTTCATCATAAGGTCTTGAGCAGAATTGCGCAGAAGCATGGCAGAACCACTGCACAGATCATTTTGCGCTGGCATTATCAAAGAGGTGTAGTTACGATTCCCAAAACGATTCATCAGAACCGTATGACGGAGAATCTGGATATTTTTGACTTCACCCTGACAGAAAAAGAAATGGAATCTATTGGGGGGATGGATATTGGTCATAGCGAAATGATTGACCATCGCTGTTACTATACTGCGAGGCAGCTTAACAGCGTAAAAATTCATGGGGATATGCTTCCATGAGCCGGAAGAAGCTGCAAATGAGGCGCTTTTTCCTGCTTAAATATAAAATTTTCAGGAGGAAACAAATTATGAGTAAGATGGAAACAGTAAAGTTAAACAATGGTGTGGAAATGCCTTTAGAGGGATTTGGTGTATTCCAGATTTCAGATGCCGCCCAGTGTGAGCAGGTTGTTTATGATGCCATTAAAACAGGATATCGTCTTTTGGATACGGCAGCAGCATACATGAATGAGGAAGCGGTGGGAAAGGGAGTTTCCAGAGCGATTGCAGACGGGATTGTGAACAGAGAGGAACTTTTTATTACCACTAAGGTATGGGTGCAGGATCAGAAGAATGAAGAAACTGCTTATAATGCGGTTAAAACATCTCTTGAAAAGCTGAATATGCCCTATGTTGACCTTGTCCTTCTCCATCAGCCTATGGGGGATTACTTTGCGGCTTATCGCGGAATCGAGAAGGCTTATAAAGACGGTCTGGTGAGAGCCATCGGCGTGGCAAATTTCTATCCTGCGGTTCTTTCAAACCTTTGTGAGAATGTTGAGATGATTCCTGCTGTGAATCAGGTGGAGCTTCACCCGTTCTTTACGCAGGAGGCAGCAATCGAAAACATGAAAGCATATGGCGTGGTTCCGCAGGCATGGGGACCTCTGGCAGAGGGCAAACACGGAATTTTTACGGACGCCGAGCTTGTGGAGATTGGAAAGAAGTATGGAAAGAGCGCTGCACAGGTGGTTCTTCGCTGGAATGTACAAAGAGGGGTATCTATCATTCCGAAATCGGTTCATGTGGAGAGGATGGAGCAAAACATCGACATATGGGATTTTGCCCTGACGGATGAGGAAATGGCAAAAATTGCGTCAAAAGACCTGGGACACAGCGAGATTGTAAATCATGATGATCCGGCGTTTGTAAAAATGCTCTGTGGAATGAAAATTCACGAATGATCTGGAAGGAGGAATTATATGGAATATCGTAAACTGCCCCATGGACAGGAGCAGATCAGCATTATCGGCCTTGGCAACAGCTCCTTAGGCCCGTGCGGTGAGGAAGAAATGGAAAAGACAGTGGCTATGGCCATCGAAAACGGCGTCAACTATTTTGACATGGCGGCGGGGGATGCGTCCCCCTTTCCGGCTTATGGACGGGCTGTTTCCGGGTGCCGCAGCCAGGTGTATTTTCAGGTGCATTTTGGAGCGGATTATCGAAGCGGCAAATACGGATGGACCCTGAAGCTGGATGAAATCAAGCGCTCCGTGGACTGGCAGCTGAAGGCTCTGCGCACGGACTATATCGACTTTGGCTTTATCCATTGTCTGGACGAGGAGGCAGATCTGGAGGCTGCCATCAGACAGGGAACCCTTGCGTATATGGAGAAGTTAAAGGGACAGGGAGTAATCCGCCATATAGGCCTCTCCTCCCATACGCCTTTCGTGGTAAACAAGGTGTTGGATATGCACATTCTGGATATGCTTATGTTCAGCATCAATCCGGCCTATGATTACAGGCACGGCGAATACGCAGTGGGAAGCGGAGATGAAAGGGTGGCTCTGTACAGACGCTGCCAGGCGGAGGGGGTTGGAATCTCCGTCATGAAGGCATTTTCCGGCGGCCAGCTGCTGGATGAGAAAACCTCTCCCTTTGGTCGGGCGCTGACCGCATACCAGTGTATACAGTATGCTCTGGACCGGCCCGGTGTTTTGACGGTGCTTCCCGGTGTGCGTGACAGAAAGGATTTAAAGCAGCTTCTGGGATTTCTGGAGGCTTCCCCGGAGGAAAGGGATTACTCCGCCATAAGCAGCTTTACGCCCAGGGAGTCTGAGGGAATCTGTGTTTACTGTAATCACTGCCAGCCATGTCCAGCAGGCCTTGATATCGGACTTATGAATAAGTATTATGACCTTGCCCTGGCGGGGGATGAACTGGCAAGAGATCATTATGCCAATCTGCAGAGGAAGGCATCAGACTGTCTCAAATGCGGACATTGTGACAGACGGTGTCCTTTCCATGTAAAGCAGACCCTGAGAATGCAGGAAATTGCCGCTTATTTTGGAAAGTAAGGGCGTCAGGGATTTTCGCTGGTGTGGTTTTGCACCTGTATTTCTGCATCGGCGCCCGGGATATCCCGGATAATTTCCCCCACAGCGGGTACGGTGATGCGGCCGCTCAAAGGATTTTTGATGCTGAGTACCGGCGTGGTGATGACGGCGTCCACCTGGGAGCGCTCGAAGGCCAGATCGGTGTCGATCATCTGGCAATTTATCAGCCTTAAGCCCTTACAGTAGCACAGCGGCTGGGTGCCTGTGATTTTGCAGTTTTCAAAGGTGACGTTCTCGCAGTACCAGGCAAGATACTCTCCGTTGACTACGCTGTTTCGGATGGTTACGTTTTTGGCGTGCCAGAAGGCGTCCTTGGTATCGAAACTGCATGACTCGAAAAGGGAATTTTCAATATATTGGAAAGAATATTTTCCCTTCATGCGCACATTCTGAAAGTGCAGATTGCGGGATCGCATCATAAAGTATTCGCTTTCTGCACTGCAGTCCTTCATTTCTATTGTCTGCACCGACCAGCCAAATTCCGGGGAGAGAATATTGCATCCCTTCATCTTTACATTGCTGCATTCCCGCAGAGCCTTGATGCCGTGAAGCTTGGTGTCTGTGATTTCGATGTGGTCGGAATACCACAAGGCTGCCCGGCACAGGCTGGTCATCTCTGAGTTTTGTATTTTCAGTCTGTGGTCGTGCCAGAAGGGATAGCGCAGATTAAAAAAACTGTGCTCTACCTGCACATCCTCACATTCCTTAAAAGCGCTTTCCCCATCTGCGGGGCCGTCAAAGGCGCAGTCCTTTACGAAAATTTCCTTGCTGCCGTACAAGGCCCGTTCCATATCAAAGGTTTGGTTTTCAATCATTTTCATGAGTACACCTCCCTGCCCGCCTTGGCGGACATCAATTAAAGTATAATCCGAATGCCTGTAAATGGCAAATGCTTCTGTGACAATATCACGGAAATCCTCCAAAGGATAGACTATAATGGCAGCATAAAACAAATAAGGAGGATACAAATATGTCGGCAATAAATATTACGAAGGAAAATTTTCAGAAGGAGGTTATGGAGTCTGGCCAGCCTGTTCTGCTGGATTTCTGGGCTTCCTGGTGCGGTCCCTGCAGGATGGTGGCTCCGGTGGTGGAGGAGATCGCCCAGGAGAGAACCGATATTAAAGTGGGAAAGGTCAATGTGGACGAACAGCCTGAGCTGGCCAGCCGTTTTCAGGTGATGAGCATTCCCACGCTGGTGGTAATCAAGGATGGCAAGGTGGCAAACCAGGCTGTGGGCGCAAGACCCAAAAGCCAGATATTAAGTCTTTTATAAGAAAGGTGGAACAGCAAGGTGAAGGTTGTGATTGTAGGCGGGGTGGCAGGCGGAGCCACCGCTGCCGCCAGAATCCGAAGATTGGATGAACAGGCGGAAATTATTGTTTTTGAGCGGTCGGGCTACGTGTCCTATGCCAACTGCGGCCTGCCCTATTATATTGGAGACGTGATTACTCACAAGGAGGAGTTGACCCTCCAGACGCCGGAGAGCTTTTTTGCCCGGTTTCGGATAACGGTGAAGGTGCGTCATCAGGTCACTGCAATTCATCCGGAGAGCCACACGGTTTCGGTGGAGGATCTGGAAACAGGAAGGAAATTTGAGGAAAGCTATGACAAGCTGCTTTTGTCTCCCGGCGCAAAGCCTATAAAGCCTGGCTTTTTCGGGGGCAATTCTGACAGACTGTTTACGCTGCGCACTGTGGAGGATACCTTCCGCATCAAGGAATATATCACAAAAAACCATCCTAAGACGGTTATACTGGCAGGAGGCGGCTTTATCAGCCTGGAGCTTGCAGAAAACCTCAAGAACCTTGGCATGGAGGTCACCATTGTAGAGCGGCTTAAGCAGCTGATGACTCCATTTGACCCGGACATGGCGGCATTTCTTCACAATGAATTGAGGAGGAATGGAGTGCAGCTGGTTTTAGGACGCGCAGTGGAAGGCTTCCGGGAGAGGGAAGGCTTTGTGGAGGTGCTCTTAGAGGATGGGGAGTCCCTGCAGGCCCACATGGCGGTGCTTGCCATGGGAGTGGTTCCGGACACCGCTCTTGCCAGGGAGGCTGGACTTTTGCTGGGAAGAAAGGACAGCATTCTGGTAAACGACAGGATGGAGACCTCCATCCCGGATATCTATGCGGCAGGGGACGCGGTGCAGATCAAAAATTTTGTCACCGGGCAGGATACCCTTGTTCCCCTTGCTGGACCTGCCAATAAACAGGGACGGATTGCAGCGGACAATATCTGCGGAAACCACAGTCGTTACCTGGGGGCTCAGGGCAGCTCCATTTTAAAGGCTTTTGATTTGACGGCTGCCGCTACGGGCTTAAGTGAAACTGCAGCAAAGCAGGCGGGCATCGCCGCAGATAAGGTGATTCTTTCTCCTATGAGCCATGCCGGTTATTACCCGGGCGGCAAGGTGATGACCATGAAGGTGATCTTTGAAAAGGGGACGGGACGGCTTTTAGGCGCGCAGATTGCAGGCTATGAAGGGGTGGATAAACGCATAGATGTTTTGTCTGTGGCCATCCATGCCAAAATGCAGGGTGCCTGGCTGAAAGACCTGGAGCTTGCCTATGCGCCGCCCTTTTCCTCTGCCAAGGATCCGGTCAATATGGCCGGCTATATGATCGAAAATCTTTCAAAGGGAATGGTAAAGCAGTTTCATTTGGAGGACTTGGAGGCGCTGCCGGAGGATGGAAGCGTCACCAGACTGGATGTGCGCACTGTGGAAGAATACAGAAGAGGGCACATAGAGGGCTTTGTCAATATTCCGGTGGATGAGCTCAGAGAGCGGCTTTTGGAGCTTGATCCCCAAAAGCCGGTCTATGTCATCTGCCAAAGCGGCCTTCGCAGCTACATTGCCTGCCGGATTCTGGCCCAGAAAGGCTTTGACTGTTATAATTTTTCCGGCGGATACCGGTTTTATCAGACGGTGGTGCAGGAACGCTGCCTGATCCAGGATGCTAGTCCCTGTGGTATGGATACAATTTCCGCAGCCTCTGTAAATTCGTGATCTGCACTACGCCCCGGGAAAGCTTCACCAGGCCTTCACTCTGAAAATGGCTGAGCATCCGGGTGACTACCTCCCTGGCGGTGCCCAGGTGGTTTCCAATGGCTTCCTGGGTTATTTTCAGGCAGTTCGTACCCTCAAGCTCCGCCTCCTCCAAAAGAAAAGCGGCCAGCCTTTGGTCGAAGCGTTTCCAGAGAATTTGATCTATGAGCCACATGACCTCGGAAAAACGGCTGGCCATGATCTCGTTTGTGTAATTGGAAAGAGGTGCGGACTGGGCTGTAAGCTGCTTATAGACCTCTGAGGGAATCACCCAGAGGTCTGTATCCTTTTCCGCCTCAATGGAGACGTCGAACTGGATGCTGGAGAGCATACAGGAGGCGGAGAACAGACAGATGTCCAGATCAAACAGCCGGTAGATCGTGATTTCCCGGCCTTCTTCAGAACGTATAAAGGCCCGAAGAAGGCCGGATTTGATCAGCAAAAGGCCTACACAGTCCTCGGAACCGTTGTGTATCACGGTTCCTTTTTTGACGGTGCGGCTTACGGCAGCGTCTGAGAGTATTTTTTGCTGCGTTTCGGTGAGCTGGTTCCAGATTGGAAAGTAGTTTTTCAATTCCATTGCGCATCTCCCATTTTTGATAAAATCAGTATAATTCAGTTTGCGGCGGTTGACAAGACGCGGTTTTGGTGGAAATCAAAGGGAGATGATGCTATAATAAAGCAGCTTGGTTTTGGGACGGCGACAAAGGAAGGACGAGGATTGATTTATGGATTTGCGGTTCGATGAATATCCAGGGGACATAGTGCCGAGAGAGGCTCTGGAGCCTTATTTTGCCCAGTGCGATACCATTTTCAGGACTGGAAAATCCAGCCTGTCCGCCATAGATAAGGCGGCTGAAATTTCCATTTTTATCTTTTTAAAGATTTTTTCCAATGACGGCAGGGATCGGGAATACCGGGAAGAGAACAGCGCCAGCGTATGGGAAAATGTGCAGAAGGGAAATGTTTCCATTGTCAACAGGGTTTTCAGGGATTTTTTGAACAGGCAGTATGAAAATGTGTTTCCTGCACAGCTGATTAAGGTGGATTCCCGCATGACAAGGGATCTGGCCCGGATTATCGACGAGATGTTTGAAAAGTGTCATATAGACCGCATGACGGATGTGAAGGGAAATGCTCTGGAATACTACCAGAAGGATTCCAAGGATAAAAAAATCGGAGAATTTTTTACGCCCCGTCATTTGATTGAATTGATCATTTTCCTGGTAAATCCACAGATTACCTTTCAGAAAAATGACGCCGGGCAATATATTACGGATGAAAACGGCAATCGAGTAATCCAATCTGTGGAGAGAATTTATGATCCCGCCTGCGGAAGCGGTGGCTTTTTGATTACAGCCTTTCAGACCTACCTGGAAAAGTATGGAAAGTATGGAGTGACCAACGAGAATCTGCGGGAAAATGTGATTTTCGGCAACGAACTTAAGGATACCACGGCCATGCTCACAAAATTGAACATGATTCTTCTGGGGGACGGCCACAGCCGCATTTCCAATGAAAATGCCCTGGACATTCTTCATGGAAAGCCGGTAAATGACAAGGTGCGGGAGTTTCATAAGGAGTTTTTCGGGAAATTTGATATTGTCATGGCCAATCATCCCTATGCTCTGGAGGAGCCAAAAAAGCCGGATGAATTGTTTGTGAGACATATGATAGAAAGCGTGCGGGAGGGGGGCAGAATCGCCTGCATTGTGGGGGAGACACTGCTGTTTCACAGAACCTATGCCGCTTTTCGGGGATGGATGCTGGAAAATATTACGGTGGAGGCCATTATTTCTCTGCCCCAGGGGGTTTTTAACCCCTATACCGATGTAAAAACCAGTATTTTGCTGCTTGCCAAAAAGAAGCCTTCTAAGGGACACAAGACCTGGCTGGTGGATCTGCAGAAGGATGGATTTGATCTGAATCTGCGCAGAAGCCCCATCCCTGAGAATGATATCCCCCGGGTGAAACGGCTCTGGGAGCGCTGGGGCGGATATGAGGTGGAGGATAGTATGGGTAAAGCCGTCGCCAGGTCCTATCACAGGGAGGAAACGGGCTTTGCGGAGTTTCACAAGCTGGATAAGTCCAACTGGTGTGTGAAACGGTATAACACGCCCCTTATGAGCGTTGGCA
This sequence comes from Candidatus Acetatifactor stercoripullorum, assembly GCF_944382095.1. NCBI lineage: Bacteria > Bacillati > Bacillota > Clostridia > Lachnospirales > Lachnospiraceae > Acetatifactor > Candidatus Acetatifactor stercoripullorum. The sequence continues at coordinate 61,321 of NZ_CALWMU010000012.1, read as the reverse complement.
CTAAATATACACTGTATCCGATTTCAAGCCTGCTTGCCAGAGTGAAGGATGCAGTGGACATTGAGGATGACAGGCTTTATAAGCAGGTTACGGTTCAAATGCACAATCAGGGTATTGTGCTTCGTACCAGACAGTATGGCAGCGAAATCGGAACGAAAAAGCAGTTTGTGATCAAAGCGGGGCAGCTTCTAATCTCCAAGATCGACGCCAGAAACGGGGCCTACGGAATTGTTCCGCCGGAATTGGATGGGGCGGTGATTACAGGCAATTTTTGGACCTATGCCATCAATAGGGACATTGTTCTGCCCGACTATTTAACCTATCTGATGCGCCATGACTTTTTTCTGAAAATGTGCAGCGCCTGCAGCTACGGGGCCACCAACAGGTGGTATCTGGATGAGGCGGCCTTTCATCACTTTAAGGTTCCTGTGCCTGCCATAGAGGAGCAGAAAAAGATTCTGGAAAAAATAAAACAGCATGCGGAAAAGATAGAGGAGTCAAAGCGGGAAATCCAAAAGCAGGAAGAAAGTATTATGTCCATTATTGATGAAATAATCTTAAGATTTTAAACCTTGCGCCCCGGGGAGAGCAATGCTATACTGAAAGCCACAATACATAAGAGGATGGGGAAAACAAGAGAAGAACGGGAAAGGAAAACGCATAAGAATGAAAAGAGGAAACTGGATCAGGAGAGCAATGGCATTGGGACTTTGTATCACAGCATTATCCGCACAGGCACTGTCTGCCAAAGCGGCCGGAATGACGCAAGAAGATGCCTTCCGGGCTGTGTTTGATGCGGAATATTATTACAATACCTATACGGATTTGCAGACTGCAATCGGCATGGATGAAGAGGCGTTGTTTTCTCATTTTGTAAATAATGGGATAAGAGAGGGGAGATCCGGCATGGCGGATTTTAACCTCCGGGCATACATACAGAACAATGGAGACCTGATGCAGACCTTCGGAGAGGACTTTGCGGCGTATTGTGAGCACTATATCACATCAGGCAGGGCGGAGGGCCGGACTGCGCTTCCCGGAGAGGGCAGTGATCCGGGACTTGGCTCTTATTCCAGCACCTATGATGTGACGCAGCAGAGGGCGGTCAACGTGGAGCTGGCGGCACAGAGAATCAACGGCGTTGTGCTGCAGCCGGGAGAAGAGTTTTCGTTCAGCAGGCAGGTACAGTCCAGAACCTATGAGAACGGCTATGTTTTAGGCCCCTCCTATGCGGCTGGCAGAGAGGTGATGAGCGTGGGCGGGGGTATCTGCCAGGTATCCTCCACCCTTTATGTGGCCATGATCCGGGCGGGACTTCCGTCCACGGAGAGATGGACGCATTCTGCGCCTGTGGACTATGTGCCTCAGGGCTTGGACGCCACCATTGCAGAGGGGACCAAGGATCTGAAATTTGTAAATGTTTACGCAAAGCCTCTGGTGATAAACGCCACCACGCAGGATGGGGTTTTAACGGTTACGCTGCAGTTTGAAGAGACGGCATCATAGCGGCTGTTTCGTGACTTTGCCATTTGCTTCGCAGTTACTTATGTAAAAGTGGAAAAGGGAAGGGAGAAGAGCAGTGCAGGAACAGGGCTGTAGCATAGATGAAAGAGTTTGGATTTCCCGGAGGGCGGATCCTTATGTGTACAGGCATGGGGATGGAAATTATTATTTTACCGCAACCGTTCCGGAGTACGACAGGATTATTCTGCGCCGGGCAGAAAGCTTGGAGGGGCTTAAGGAAGCAGAGGAAAAGGTAATCTGGAAGAAGCATGAAAGGGGGCCCATGGGAAACCATATATGGGCCCCTGAGTTACACTATCTGGACGGAGAGTGGTATCTTTATTTTGCGGCAGGGGACGCCGAGGACAAGTGGCATATCCGGCCCTATGTGCTGCGGTGCCGGCAGAAGGACCCTTTTATGGGACACTGGGAGGAAATGGGCATGATGCAGTGCGCGCAGGAGGATGAATTTTCCTTCCGTTCCTTTTCTCTGGACGGCACGGTTTTTGAAAATCAGGGGAAGCGCTATTATGTCTGGGCGGAAAAGACAGGCGTGGGCAAAATGATTTCCAACCTCTATATTGCCCAGATGGAAACCCCTGTGAGGCTGAAGACGGCCCAGGTGCTTCTTTCCACACCGGATTATCCATGGGAGAGAAGGGGCTTTTGGGTCAATGAAGGCCCGGCCGTACTGCATCATGCAGGGAAAATTTATCTGACCTATTCTGCCAGTGACACAGGCGTAAATTATTGTATGGGTATGCTTTCTATGGACGAAAACCAGGATGTACTGGACCCTGCAAATTGGAAAAAGTGCCGTAATCCGGTGCTTGCATCTGATGAAGAAAAGGGAATTTACGGACCGGGGCACAATTCCTTCACGGAGGATGAAGAGGGACGGCCCATACTGGTGTTTCATGCAAGAACTGAGAAGGAAATAAAAGGAGATCCCCTTTACAATCCAAACAGACATACCATGCTGATGCCCTTTGGGTGGAAGGAAGGGGGAGAGCCGGTTTTTAAATTTTAAGCATGGAATGGGCTTTATGCTTGAAAAAATTTTGCCTGTGGTCTAAAGTATTCCTTCCGGCCGCCGATAAACATTATAAGTAAGGCAGTAAATGGATTGCAGAAGGAAAGGAGGAGTCAAAGATGCGTGTTGAGGCTTATACGCAGGTTCAGCAGCTGTATCAGTCCCAGACAGTGAATAAGGGCCAGAGGACAGGCGGCGCAGGACGCACCGACAAAGTGCAGATCAGCAGCTTGGGCAAGGACATTCAAAGCGCCAGGGCGGCTGTGGCGGAAAGCCCGGATATTCGGGAAGAATTGACGGCTCCCATAAAGGCGCAGCTGCAGAATGGAACTTATGAGGTGGACAATGACAGCTTTGCGGAGAGGCTGCTTGAAAAATATATGGAAATGAGGTAAGCCCCGTGGCCAGTTTAATGGAAAACCTGATCGATGTACTAAACAGGGAATGTACGGAATATGAGGGGCTTCTTGAGTTATCTCAAAGAAAAACGCCGATTATCGTAAGCGGGAATCTTGAAAATTTACAAAAAATCACGGATGAGGAACAGGAACTGGTAGGCAGGATCAGCCGTCTGGAGAGAGAACGCACGGAGGTCACTGCAGACATAGCTAATGTGTTGAACAAGGATGTTACAGCTTTAAAGCTTACAAACCTGATTGAAATGCTGTCAGGAAGGCCTGCGGAAAGACAGCAGCTGGAGCAGGCCCATGATAAGCTGCAGGCTGCGGTCCGCGGACTGCAGCGTGTGAACGAACAAAACAGCGAGCTTTTAAAAAACGCGCTGGAAATGGTGGAATTTGAAATGAATCTGCTGCAGGCTTCAAAGGCTGCGCCGGAGACTGCCAATTACAACCGGGGTGCGTACAGCGCCGGGAGTACTATGGGAGTGGGCAGCAGGGGCTTTGATGCCAGGCAGTAATCCTTGTGAAATGCAGAGGTGAAGAATATGCCGTTAATGGGTAGTTTATATATAGGAGCATCCGGATTACAGACAAGTCAAAATGCGCTGAATACCACAGCGCATAATCTTTCTAACGTGGACACCACAGGCTATACCAGACAACAGGTACAGCTGTCATCCAAATACTATCTGACCCTTTCTGTGGACCCGGCGGCTGTTTCCAACAAACAGACAGGTCTCGGGGTTGTTTATTCCAGAGCAAAACAGGTAAGAGATTATTTTCTTGATAAGACATTCCGCAGGGAATCCGGGCGCAGTATGTTTTATGAGGTGTCTACGGAGGTGCTGGAGGAGGTGGAGAGCCAGCTGGGCGAGTTAAACGGCGAGGCTTTCCAGACAACCGTGACTGATTTGTGGACGGCGGTGCAGGAGCTGGCAAAGGACCCCAGCAGCTCGGTGACCCAGGGGGTTCTGGTTCAGAGAGCTTCGGAGTTTGTGGAGCGGGCATGGGCTGTGTATGAAGGACTTTCCTCCTATCAGGACAATCTGAATACCAAGATAAAGCAGCATGTGGACATGATCAACAATTACGGGCAGCAGCTTTTGACCCTGAATGATAAGATCAGAGCCATTGAAAGCGGAGGAATTGAACAGGCAAATGATCTTAGGGACGCCAGAAACCAGATACTGGATGAGCTGGCGGAGCTGGCGGATATTACCTACTCCGAGGATTTGTACGGAAACGTGTCCGTGCAGATAGAGGGAGTGGACTTTGTAAAGGGCGGCAACTGCTATGAGATCGGCCTGGATGTGGATGAGGCCACAGGCTTTTATACGCCTTACTGGCCCCAGAATGCAACCTATGTGATTCTGGCGGATGGAACAAAATCTTATAATATCGACGGTGCAGAGGTGTTTGACCTGACCAGAGAGATATCCTCTGATCTGAACACGGATATCGGCGGGCTGAAGGCCATGCTTTTGGCCAGGGGAGATCACAGGGCAGACTATACGGATATTACCGGCGGGAATTATGATGAAGTCTCCCAGTCCATCGTGATGAATATTCAGGCGGAATTCGACCAGCTGATCCATAATGTGGTCACCCGCGTCAACGAAATACTGGCTGAGGCGGCGGGACTGCAGACAGGGGATTTGACCCTGGCGGATGGAACGGTGCTTACGGGTGTAAGATACTGTGAGTCCGATGCGGATGGATATATGCGTAATGAGGACGGTTCCCCCATACAGCTTTTTACCAAGGTAACCACGGCAGGATACCAGAAGGTGGAGGGCCAGGACGGAAAGGAATACTGGGTGTATGCGGAGGAAAATCCAGCAATGCCGGACAGCCTTTATTCCATTAAGAATCTGCAGATTGACCAGGGTCTGATGCAGGAGCCTGCAAAGCTGGGCTTTATGCTGCCTGACGGGTCTGTGGATTATGACACTGCGGAAGCGCTGAAGGCGGCGTTTACGGAGGAGAACTATACACTGAACCCCAATGTGCAGAAAAAGACTACCTTTGTGGATTATTATACGGATCTTGTGGCGCAGGTAGCCAATTCGGGTTCTATTTACAGAAGCATTTACACAAATCAGGAAAGCACAGTGGAGGCCGCACAGGGCGCAAGGGAACAGGTGATAGGTGTTGCTTCCGACGAAGAACTGTCTTATATGATTAAGTTTCAAAATGCTTATAATGCTTCCAGCCGTTACATTAATGTGATCAGCGAAATGCTGGAGCATATCATAACTACCCTTGGAATGTAGCAAGGAGGACACAAGATGCCATCGACATTTTTTGGATTAAATACTGCATATACGGGGCTTTTGGCAAGCAATGCCGCATTAAACACTACCTCCAACAATATTGCAAATGTGCAGACGGAAGGATACAGCAGACAGCAGGTGGTACAGCAGGCAAGCAATGCGCTGCGGGTGTTTCAGACCTACGGCTGTGCGGGAGCAGGCGTGGAAACCCTGGCCATAGAGCGGGTCAGGGACGAATTTTATGATTATCGGCTCTGGAATACCAATGCCAAGCTTGGCGAGTATGAGATGAAGCAGTACTATATGCAGCAGCTGGAGACGTATTTTGAGGACAACGGCACCAATGCAGGTTTTAAAACGGTTTTCGACCAGCTTATGATAACGGGAATGCAGGAGCTTTTAAAGGACCCAAGCAGTGACACCGCAAAATCACAGTTTGTGGGATATGCGGGAGCTTTGGCGGAGTACTTCAACGGTCTGGCGGGAAATCTGGAGGTGCTGCAAAAGGACGTCAATCAGGAGATCAAGCTGAAGGTGGATGAGATCAATTCTCTGGCGGGAGAGATCGCTTCCCTGAACAAGCAGATCAATACCATAGAGCTGGCGGGAGGCACCGCAAATGAATTAAGAGACAGAAGATCCCTTCTTATTGATCAGCTGTCGCAGATTGTGGATGTGGAAGTGTCGGAAACACCCATTGTGGACACCAATAACCCGGATCGGGAAACCGGCGCAAACCGATATGTGGTAAAGATAGCCGGGGGACAGGTTCTTGTGGATTCCAGCGAGTATAATGGCCTGGAATGTGTTGCCAGAACCTCCTACGAAAAAGTGAATCAGACGGACATTGATGGACTGTATGAGATTTACTGGGAGGACGGACAGAAGTTTAATTTGTACAACGCGTCCATGGGAGGGCAGCTGCAGGGGCTGATTCAGCTGCGGGACGGCAATAATGGAGAAAACTTCACCGGCCAGGTGGTTTCAGTGGGCACCACAAACGGCGGACAGCAGGACACGGTGACCATTGAGGTGGGTCAGGCGTATCTGCAGGATCTAAACAAATGCAATCTGTCTGACCAGGGAGGCATCATCAATCTGGGCAATCAGGAATTTTACTACGATTCCTGGGAATTTACCATCAGCTATGACGGCCAGGGCAATCCGGTCTACTCTTATACCTTTACCCTGTCTGACAGTGAGAAAAATGCAAACAGGATCACCAATGACAGGGTGGGGAAAACGGCAAGCATCGGTTCTTCCATTTCCTATCAGGGAATTCCTTATTATATGAATCAGATGAATGAGTGGCTGAGAACCTTTTCCCAAAAGTTTAACGATATTCTCACAAGCGGCTACACTGCGGACAATGAAAACGGTGTGCCTATGTTTACAGGCAATCTGGCTACGGATGACGAGCAGTTTGATTTTCCGGATGACACCCGCTATGACAAGTTTACCTATGAGGATTTCCTGAATAACGGCGCCCTTACGGTAAATGTGGCGGATGACAGCTACTACCGTATAACGGCTTCCAATTTTGATGTCCTGGAGGCGATGGAGCTTGATCCCGGCCTTCTTGCCACCAAGTATGATATAGCGGACGGTGTGGAGCAAAGTGATCTTTTGCAGGATTTAAAGGATATGGCTTACGATAAGGACAAAATGAGCTTCAGAGGCTGCTCCGCAGCCGAGTTCCTGCAGTGCGTGCTTGCGGATGTGGCGTTAAACGCAAGCCGCGCAAACACCTTCTACAGCAGCTATTCCGGGGTGGCAAACACCATTGAAAATCAGAGGCTGTCTATTTCCGGTGTGGATGAGGACGAGGAGGCTGTAAACCTGGTAAAATACCAAAATGGATACAATCTGGCCTCTAAAATGATACAGACGCTGACAGAGGTTTACGACAGGCTCATATTGGAAACAGGAGTGTAGCATATGAGAATTACCAATAAAATCATACAGAGAAATAATCTTTCCAACATCAACACAAATAAAATCTACCAGGATAAGCTGAGCACCCAGATGTCCACTCAAAAGAAGATCAACCGTCCTTCCGACGATCCTGTGGTGGCCATCAGAGCCTTACGGCTGAGAAGCAGTGTTACGGAGGTCACACAGTACTACAGCAAAAATATTCCTGATGCGGAAAGCTGGCTGAATGTGACAGAGGATGCGCTGAACAATTTGACAGATATCCTCACAGATATGATTTCCCAGTGCACCAAAGGATCCAATGGTGATCTAACCAGCTCCGACCGGGAAATCATCCTGGAGCAGCTTAAGGCTCTCAGTGAGGAAGTGTACAGCACAGGAGATGCGGATTATGCGGGAAGGTATGTGTTTACCGGCTACCGCACGGACACCTCCCTGAGTTTTACGGAGGAGCAGACCCTTCGCTATGATATCACAGAACAGATCGATAATACGGCGCTGGAGTCCATGACTAAGGTGAACATGGGTGATCTGCTGAATATCAATTCCGGTAATTACAATAATATGAACGTAACGGAAAATGACATTTCTTCGGTGGAGGTTTATCGGATTCAGCTGTCTTATGACGACTGTTATTCCGGAGCGGACGCTGCTCCCTCCATAAGCTTTCAGGTGCTGGATCGGGCTACCGGACAATACAACTGGGAGACCTGGGATGCTGCGGGTGGCGAGATTACCATTATGCATGCCAGCGACAAGAATCCGGATCCCTATACACAGGCGGCCAATGATCCCGATGCGGTTATCTATGTGCCGGAAACGGGCGAGCTGCTTTTGGGAAGTAACCGTCATGAAACTTTGATGGCTGTGAAGGATGACGGAACCACTGTGGCCAACGAGGGAGAAATCCGTGTCAGTTATCAGAAGGAAAACTGGGAGAAGGGGGATTTAAGACCGGAGCATTATTTCTACTGCCAGGCGGACGGGATTACTTACAATGCAGACTACTTGACAGGAAATGCGGTGCGCCAGGATATTGAGTATGATGTAGGTTTTAATCAGACCATAAAGGTAAATTCCACGGCGGATGAGTGTTTTCAGCATGGAATCGGAAGGGATGTGGACGATCTGGTAAATTCCCTTCAGGAGGTCATTGATATCGAAACGCTGATCACCGATCTGGAGAAGCTGCAGGAGACGGCTGTGGGAGCCGATGCGGAGAAGCTGCAGACCCAGCTGGATGCGGCAAATAAGGCACTGGCCCTTTCTAAGGATAAATGCCAGAAGCTGTTTGAGAAAGGCATTACCGTTTTTCAGGGATATCTGGATGATGCAAACCTGTGCATCACCAACTGCGGCACCAGAAGCAGTAAGCTGGAGCTGATCGATAACAGGATGAAGAACCAGAAAACCACCTTTGAGACGTTGAAGAGTGAAAATGAGGACATTGATATCACGGAAGTGGTTATTCAGCTTACCAGCGCGGAGCTGACATATGAGGCGGCACTGATGGCCACCGGCAAGGTGGTGCAGACCAGTCTGTTGAACTTTATTTAATCAAAGCGGATAGGAGTGCACATGAAGATTCATACAAGAATTTTTGGAGAGATAGAAATTGCAGAGGAAAAAATCATTACCTTTGAAAATGGCATTATCGGTTTTCCTGATTTGAAGCGGTTTACCCTGCTGCACGATGAGGCCAGAGGGACGGATGCGGGCATCCGCTTTCTGCAGTCTATTGAGGAACCGGGCTTTGCCATGCCGGTGATGGACCCCTTGATAGTAAAGCCGGATTATGACCCGGAGGTAAACGATGAACTGCTTGCCGCTGCGGGGGAAATTACCCCGGAGAATCTTGTGGTGCTGGTGACGGTGACGATACCTAAGGATCTGACCAAGATGACTGTGAACCTGCAAGGCCCCTTTGTCATCAATGCGGAGGAACGCAAGGCCTGCCAGGTGATTGTGGAGGGGCAGGATTATCCCGTAAAATTCCCTGTCTATGAAATTCTGCGGACGAGAAAGGCGGGTGAGTAGTATGCTTGCTTTATCCAGAAAAAAGGGCGAGGCGATTGTGATTAACAATAACATCGAGGTGACGGTTTTAGAAGTAAAGGGGGACCAGGTGAAAATAGGCATTTCGGCTCCCAGGGAGGTGCCCGTGTACCGGAAAGAGGTATATGCCCAGATACAGCAGGCAAATGAGGATGCTGTGAATGTGGAGGGCATGGAGGCGCTGCAGAACCTTTTAAGCTGACCGCAGACGAACCTGATAAGGAAGCCTTTAACGATAAGCAATAACGAAAACAGACACAGAGGCGTTGTTCTGGCAGATGAGAAATTCTGTCACGACGGCGCCTTTCTGATATTGCATTCTTTTTTCTTTTCTGGTATGATGAAGTCATCAAATCTTTGGAAAACGGATTTCTTTCATCTACTTTCTTACATGATTCCGGCTTTTCGCCAAAGTATCAATAAAATTAAAAAGCAGGCGGAAGGTGCATTTCGGTTTCTTCTGCGAAAGCCTGCTGCATTGCTGTGGATAATGGAAGGCAGATTGAGGAATCAAAGGTGCGGATTGGAATTTTGGAAAAATGAGAGCTGTAAAATAAGGAGACCATGATATGAGGACGATTGAAATTATCATCCAGAGACTAGGGTATAACAGATCGGAAAAATTGTTCTATTCATCTGATATTGACAAATGTGTTGATTTATCATGGCATGATAGAAGAGTGATGCGTGAATTGGCTCCTTATGCTTTTTATATTGTAGAGGGCAGTGTGCTTGCAGTTTTTTTTGATGATCTGCACAACAGGGCAGATGCGGAAATTCAGGGAAAAATATGGAATGCGCAAATGCCGGTTGTTATTTCCGATGAGGGAAACTGCGTTAAAATTTATAATGGGAAAAGTATGGTTTTGGATGTTAATAAGAAAATCAGATTGCGGGATATTACTGCATATGATTTGAGTCAGTGTGATGAAAGAAACGCATTTTCGTATTGGAATGTGACTAACAGTTTGGCATCAGACCTTTACGGAAAAAGTATGGGTAAAAAGAATTTAAATGAATTATTAATAGACAATCTTACATATATTACCCAAAAGCTGAAAGATGAATATAAAATCTCCTTTGCAAATAAGCTGATGCTGAGGGTACTGTTTATTCGATATTTGATTGACAGGGGCGTTAATATTGGATATAAGGGGCTTAGTGCTGATGTGAAACATTCACAAGCGGCGCTTTTGAATATGATTCAAAATAAGGATGAATTTTTGGGGCTGGTAAAATACTTAAAGGAAAGGTTTAATGGAAACCTCTTTGAAGTGGATGAGCAAACGGAAAAGGACGAAATAACAGAAGCTGCTCTTTGTATGCTGCATGATTTTTTGGCAGCTAAGGAAGAAATGAAAACAGGACAGCTGTGTTTATTTCCCTTTTATGACTTTAATATAATTCCCATTGAATTAATAAGCAACATATATGAGATTTTGTTGGGCAGGGAAAAGCAAAATAAGGATAAAGCATTTTACACACCGGAGTATCTGGCAGATTACATTGTAAATCGAACAGTTGGGAAATATCTTGCTAGTGAGAGTGAGTGCAAGGTGCTGGATCCTTCCTGTGGGTCGGGCATTTTTCTGGTTAAGTCGCTCCAAAAAATATTGGAACGTAATGCTGATTCCAATGGTTTTTTGCAGGATAGGGACAGAATCAATGCGCTGGTGAAAGAAAATATATATGGTGTAGACTATAATGAGGAAGCTGTAGATGTTACAATTTTCTCTATTTATATTACGCTCTTTGACTATCAGGACCCTAAGAGTCTGGAAGAGTTTAGATTACCTTTGTTAAAAAATGAAAACATTCTTTTCGGAGACTTTTTTGACGAAGAGAAGATGGAACCAATTCAAAATACAAGGTTCAAGTTTATCTTAGGAAATCCGCCATGGGGAAGTGTTAAACAGCAGAATTATAAAAAGTATTGTGAAGAGAGAAAGGTTATTGCGCAAAACGGTGAAATTTGTGTCGCATTTTTGCTTAAAACTCAGGAAATCGGAGATACAGATACAGAATGCAGTTTAGTGATTCCTTCGAAAATATTGTATAAGGGGAAAAGTCCTTCTGTGGCTCTAAGAAAAAGCCTGCTAACCAACACACAGCTGGAGCAGGTACTGGAAATTTCGGCGGTAAGAAAACAAATTTTTAAGGGTGCAATCGCTCCGGCAGCTGTGCTTTCTTTTTTGTGTAAAAAAAGCTCCCCGAATCATAAAGTGGAATATATCAGTCTAAAGCCTAATAAATACATGAAGTTATTTGGAATAATTATGGTGGAACCGGATGATGTTAAGTATGTAAAACAGACGTTATTCTTGGAAAATGATGATTTATGGAAGATATTGGTTTACGGTGGGTATTGGGATTTTGAATTGCTCAGCAGTATGCGTGAAAGATTCAGAACTATTAAGGATATTGCAGCTGAGCATAATCTGATAATGAAAAAAGGACTTCAGGATAATGACGGTGATAGGAAGGATGCTTCACATTTAGTTGGAAAAAAAATTCTGGATTCTGACAAGTCGATAGATCATTTTTATTTTAATGATAGATCATGTTCGATTTTCAGGAAAGATAAAATACATCGCCCTAGAACACCAGAGATATATATAGCACCATATGTTCTTTTTAAAAAGGGATTAGATTGTGCAGATTATTCTATAAAGGCAGTATATGTGGAAGAAGATTTCCTTTATCGTGAGACAATAAACTGCATAAAGGGCTCAGAGGCCGATAAAAATGTTTTATTAAATTTATGCGGTTTGCTTAATTCATCTCTGTTTTCCTATTTTAATTTAATGCTGGGGTCTTCGGCGGGGATAGAGAGAGAACAGGTTTTCCTGGAAGAATTAGCCGATTATCCATACACATATAGTGACGAGCTTGTCGAACTGGTTCAGGAAATGCAGAGGGAAGCATGCCATGGGCATAAAGATGAATTGCAGGCTAAATTAAACAAATGTGTTATGAAAATGTATGGCTTACAGGATAATTGGTTTGTTGATTATGTTCTGACTGTGCAAATTCCCATGCTTTGCGGAGCGTACCAAGAGAAAAGGTGCGATGTAAACATGATGAGAGAGTATGCTTCCATTTTATCTCACATATGGGATGAACATTTTGGGCAAAGTGAGGTGTATTATGCTGTAAACATTTATCCGGATATAAAAGGGAAATTTGCAGCCCTGGAAGTAAAATTTACTTTTGAGAAAACAGCAGCGAATATTTACATTGTTGATAGTGTTGACGATGATATTGACCTGCTTACTGATTTTATGATCTATCAGTTGAATGATTGTTTTTATCAAACGAAAAATATTATAGAATTTTCTGATGACGCTTTTGTGATTGTAAAATCGATAGAGGCTAAGAATTGGCATCCGGCAATGGCTGTAAAGGATAGCTATAAGGTTTTAAATACAGTGCTTCTGGGAAAGGAGGACTGTAAATGAGCGGTACGTTAAATAGGAAAATTTTAGAGAAATTGTATCGGGCAAATTTTGAGAAAATCACAAATTATATTCTTGAAATATGTGAGCTGGTTGCACAGGATTATGAGAAAAAGCAGTTAAAGCTGCCCAATGAAGAGAATATGATCAGAAGTATCATGCTTGAAGAATATATGAAAAAACAAAAATATAATTATGGGATGTCGAGTTACAGGTTTGAACTCGAAGTGCCTGAGCATTATGCCGGAAACGGGAGGCATGTCGGAAGAGTAGATATTCGTATTCTCTTAAAAAGTGATTTTGAAAAGGAAGACGCGTACTATATTATAGAATGTAAGAGAATTGACGGAACAGCCGAATTGAATAAAAAGTATGTAAAAGAAGGTGTTGCCCGATTTGTTAATCAAAAATACTCTTCTTATTATGGCAGAAATATAATGCTGGGATTTGTTGTAAAAAAGCTTGATGTGTCTGCCAATGCCAGGCTGATTGAAAAGATTCAAAATTCAGATTCAAACCAGCATATGCACGGTAATTTTCAGCTTGTTGGAAAGGAAGGCGCGACAGAAAGTTATAAATGCATGTATCAGATACAGTCTGGCCAGATAGAGCTGCGTCACATATTTTCAGACTATTCAAGTATTATACAGCATTGAAACGGTTCTAAAGTAATTGCAAATGAGAAAGGAGAAGTGTGATTTTTTTGCACTTCTCTATTAATTTTTTGAGAAGATTTTCCGATAAAATCTGTAGAAACTTGGTTTTGACTTTTTATGGACTACAGAACAAGCGGTGTAAACGGAAAGCACCGTATTTTCACACGGAGGTGACTAAAATGGCAGTTGAACCATTAGGAAGTGTAATGAGTGTGCAGGCGCAGAGTGCGACGGTGCAGAAGCAGACCACCACAGAGAGACCGGAGATGACGGCGAACAACGTGCAGCCGGTGGAAAAGGTAGACAAAACCACGGCGGTGGTGGAAAATTCCCAGAGCAAGGGGCAGGCAGACAACACTGCTTCCCAGGGGCAGGAGCAAACCAATATGGAGCAGATCAAAAAGGCCCTGGAAAAGCTCAATAAAAGCATGGATCATGCGGAGGCTGTGTATGGCATCCATGAGGGAACCAACCGGGTTATGATCAAAATCATAGACAAAGACACGAAAGAAGTGATTAGAGAGCTGCCACCCGAAAAGACATTGAATATGATTGCCAAGGTGTGGGAGCTGGCGGGACTTTTGGTGGATGAAAGAAGGTAAAAGAACAGGAGGATTTTAATATGGCATTGCGTTTAACCGGACTGATGTCTGGAATTGATACGGAAAGTGTCATTCAGGAGCTGGTGGCTGCAAAGCAGACCAAGGTGGATGATGCAAAAAAAGCACAGACCAAGCTTTCTTGGAAGCAGGACGCCTGGAAGGCACTGAATACAAAATTAAAGAATCTTCAGTCAAAATATCTGAGTGTTATGCGTTTCTCAGACTCTTACAGCAAGCGCACTACATCGGTGTCCAACAGCAGCATTGTCAGCGTGATTACCGGTGATAATGCGGTAAACGGCGTACAGTCCCTGCAGGTGAACCAGCTGGCGAAAACCGGATATCTTACTGGAAAGGACATAGCGGGAGCGGATGGCTCGGAGCTGACGGCCCTTTCCAAGGTAGGAGACATTGATGGAGGTCTTGCAGCGGGAGAGACCGGCGTGATCACAGTGACGGCAGGAGACAAAAGCGTGGAGATCACCATAAACAGTGAGACCACGATTTCTGATCTTTTAACCCAGATTCAGGATGCTGGGCTCAATGCAAACTTTGACGCAAAGCAGCAGCGGTTTTTTATCAGCTCCAAGGAGTCCGGCGCAAGCAATGATTTCAGCATCACTGCGTCGGATGCAAACGGAGATAAGGCCCTTGCCGCTTTGGGACTGAAGGTAAACTTAAACAGCGATGAGGCTACTCTGAAAGAGTATACAGAATGGGCCGCCTACTATAAGGGAGATAAAGCTGCAACTCTTGCTGAAATCAATAAAAACAAGTTAATTGACAAAGCAGTGGCTTCCCGGGTAAACTCCTATCTGGAACAGTATAAGAGCTTGGCGGCCTCCCGGGATGCGGCGGAAAAAAAGATTCAGGAGATTAACGACAAATATGCGGGCACTACTCTTTTACTCGCAGATGAGTATGCTTCTCAGCTGGAGGAAAAGAATGAGCAGATAGCACAGCTGGAAGAGAGTATGAAGAATATGGAAGGGGATGACCTTGCAGATGCCCAGAAACAGCTGGATGCTCTGAAGGAAGAGGCAGAGGAAATCACTGCCAAAAAGACGGATGCGGAAACCCTGGCTGCCCAGCAGAAAAGTGTGAGCGATATTCAGGATCAGATGAATGAGATCGAGAAGTACGTGACGATTACGGAGGGAGTGGACAGTGAAGGAAATCCTACCTACAGCGCAGTGGAAACGGCTAAGCTCAGGTCAGAGGTGGAGGATTCTTATTATAACAAGGCTGCCTATGCCCATGAGGTGATAGAAGATTATGAACTTAATGGAAGTGCTGATACCGGAGCTACCAAGGTGTCCGGACAGGATGCGGAGATTACCTTAAACGGCGCTGTGTTTACCAATAATACCAATGTGTTTGAGATTAATGGCCTTACCTTTACGGCGTTAAGCGAGACAAAGGACGGAGAGAGCGTCACCATCACTACTCAGGACGATACAGAAGGCATCTACGATATGATAAAGGATTTCCTGACGGAATATAATTCTATTATCAACGAGATGGATAAGCTGTACAACGCGGATTCTGCCTCCGGGTATGAGCCCTTGACGGACGATGAAAAGGACGCCATGTCTGAGAGTGAGATTGAGGATTGGGAGACCAAGATCAAGGACGCCCTTCTGCGCAGGGATTCCAATCTCTCCAGTGTAAGCTCTGCTTTGAAATCTATCATGTCTGCGGGCATCGAAGTGAATGGAAAGACTATGTATCTGTCTGACTTTGGCATCAGCACTTTGGGCTATTTTGAGGCGGCAGACAATGAGAAGAATGCTTATCATATTGATGGAGATGAGGATGATGAATATACCTCAGCCAATGCAGATAAGCTTCTTGGCATGATTTCCAACGATCCGGATACGGTAATCTCCTTCTTCTCACAGCTGTCCAGAAACCTTTATTCCGAGATGACGGAACTGTCCTCCTCGGTGGACGGCTACCGAAGCTATGGCAGCTTTTATGACGACAAGAAGATGAAGGAGGACTATGACGACTATACCACTCAGATTGCGGAGCTTGAGGAAAAGCTTGCAGATTACGAGGATAAGTGGTATGCTAAGTTTGCAGCGATGGAGACGGCTTTGGCAAAACTGCAAAGTAACGTCAGCGCTGTGACAAGTTTACTAGGAGGTTGACCATATGGCATTGCCCAATGCTTATGCCCAATATAATAACAGTAAGATTCTGACGGCGTCTCCGGCAGAATTGACCCTGATGCTTTATGAGGGGGCTATCAAATTCTGCAATATTGCAGAAACAGCCGTAGAGCAGAAGGACATTCCCAAGGCTCATTCCAATATTCGCAAGGTAGAGCAGATCATAGAGTATCTGCGCCAGACTCTTGATATGAAATATCCGGTAGCCCAGGACTTTGACCGGGTATACGTGTACCTGGAGCAGCGCCTGGTGGAGGCAAACATAAAGAAGGATAAAGGGATACTGGCAGAGATCAATACGCATCTGCATTCTATGCGGGATACGTGGAAAGAGGTTATGCGTATTAACAGGGAGAAAGGAATCGTATAGTGGAGACACAGCTGGATATTTTATCGGAAACGCTGGATAAAAAGCTTCTGGTTCTGAAAAGAATACAGGAATACAACAAGGTTCAGGAGCAAAGCTTCCAGAATGGCCAGGCAAAGCTGCAGGATTTTGACGAAGCGGTGGAAGAAAAGGGCAGACTGATAGAGGAGCTTAACCGGCTGGATGAGGGCTTTGAGCTTTTGTATGAAAGGTTAAGCCAGGAATTAAAGGATAACAGACAAAAGTATGCCCGGCAGATCAAGGCTTTGCAGCAGAAGGTGGCTCAGGTGACGGACTTGAGTGTTGTCATCCAGTCTCAGGAGCAGCGGAACAAAAAGCTGGTGGAGGATTTTTTTGCCGGACAGAAGGCGCAGATCGGCAAAAACAGAAAGACCTCCAAGGCGGCTTACGGTTATTATAAAAGCATGAGCGGCGGGAATTTTGCGCAGCCACAGTTTATTGACGATAAGAAGTAGAGGAAAGGGGCTCAAAAAGTTATAAAAAATTTGAAATAGCCCTAAAGTAATTTCAAAATTGTCCGATAACTAAATCAAGAAAAGCAAAGGGGTTTCGCCCCAGCTTTTTAAAATGTAGTTTCGAAGCAATCCGCACAATTGCAGAGGGATTACAGTAAATTGCCGGGAGGCGATGTGTGCGAATCGTGCAAACGGCAGAAAGCAAATGGCCGCATGGAAGCGGTGTCATATTCAAGGAGGAATAAATTATGGTAGTAAAACACAATCTACAGGCAATGAACTCTAGCAGAATGTTAGGCCTTAACACTTCTACTCTGTCTAAGTCTACTGAGAAGCTGTCTTCCGGTTACAGGATTAACCGTGCAGCAGATGATGCGGCAGGACTTTCCATTTCCGAGAAGATGAGACGTCAGATTCGTGGTCTGACTCAGGCTTCTACTAACGCTCAGGACGGTGTATCCATGGTGCAGACCGCTGAAGGCGCTCTGAATGAAGTTCACGATATGCTGCAGAGACTGAATGAGCTGGCAGTGAAGGCAAACAATGGTACCTTGCAGTCGGAAGATATTACCTACATTAATGATGAGGTTAAACAGTTGGTTTCCGAGATTGACAGAACTGCTCAAAACACCACGTTTAATAAAAAGAGCTTGCTGACAGGTGGTACTACTGTTTCACTTCAGGTTGGTGCAGAGTCCGGACAGATGATTACGTTCGACTTGAGTAAGATGGATGCAAATGGTATTGGTGTTAGTAAGTTGACGGCCACCAATAATCATATTAGCTCAGGTGATGCAATTAAGGTGATTGACGATGCAATTCAGTCTGTTTCCAGATTCCGTTCCAGCCTTGGTGCTATTCAGAACAGATTAGAGCACACCATCAATAACCTTGACAATGTGGCTGAGAATACCCAGGCTGCAGAGTCCCGTATCCGTGATACAGATATGGCTTCAGAGATGGTTCAGTACTCCAACAACCAGATTCTGGCTCAGGCAGGACAGGCTATGCTGGCGCAGGCTAATCAGGCTAATCAGGGTGTATTGGCTTTGCTGCAGTAAGAGATTATGTAAATCATTGGTGGAGTCGGCTAAATGTCGGCTCCATTTTTTGTATAAAACTACCAGGAACAGATTATGAAACAAGTGACAGATGAGATTGTCAGAATCTTGCATATTCAAACCAATGAAATTTCAATATTAGATATCCCCAGAGTTCTGGATACTCAGGGATATGAGGTCTATCAGGGAAATTTTGGACTTCATGCGCAGAAGTATGAGGCGGCAGGCTGCAGGAGGATTATAGCTGCTATAGAGGATTTAAATATCCAGTGCGTGGTTTCTTATGATTTTATCATTACCATTGCCCAGGCCTGCTTTGAGGCAGGGATTCCCTATGCATCATGGGTGTACGATGCGCCCCAAAAAGAGCTGTATACCCATTATGCCATGTATCCATGTAATTATATTTTTGCATTCGATAAAATGCAGGTACGCAGACTGAAAGAGATTGGAATCAGGCATGTGGTTCATATGCCCCTGGCAGTGGATGGGGAAAAAGTAAAAATGGTGACGGACACCATTGGAAAGAAAATGAAAAAGGGATATCAGAGCCAGATTACCTTTATCGGACAATTATATAATAAGGGGTACGATGAGAGCTATTTACAACAAACGGATGAGGATTGCCAGCAGCAGGTGAATCAGGCCATAGACGCTTGCTTTCTGAAATGGGATAAGAGTGCGAGTGTGTATGGGCTACTGAGTGAAAAATGCGCTGCAGCAATGGGAGAGATAGAGGGGCATAAGGTACAGTATTATTATCCTTATATGTCAGAGCAGTTTTTTTATGAAGCCCTTTTTGTGTGCAGAATCCTGGCCAACCGGGAGAGGGTTCATGTTTTAAATAAGCTGGCGGAACACTATGAAGTTATTTTCTATACCAATGATGAGAATACAGAGCAGCTGAGCGATAGGGTCAAAGTGAAACCGGGGATGACCTATGATGTTTTATCCCATATCTACCGAAGGAGCAAAATCAATCTGAATATGACCCTTCACTGCATAGAAACGGGGGTGCCCCAGCGGGTGTTGGACGTGATGGCCGCAGGCGGTTTTATGCTGAGCAATTATCAGGAAGAGCTGGAGGAGATGTTTGTTCCCGGGGAGGAGATTGTTCTCTATCACAATGAAGAAGAGCTGATGGAATATGTGGCCTATTATCTGGCTCATGATGAGGAAAGAGAGCGGATTGCACAAAAAGGACGGGAAAAGGTACTGCAGAAGTATGATTTCAAAGGGGCGCTTGCGAAGGTTTTTCAATACGTGAATCAGGAAGAGAGAGACAGGCAGGAAAGCTATATCGACATACAGGCTGAGGAATTGAGGAAACAGGTGAATCAGCTCCTGGCACAGAAGGAGGAACAGAGATATCAGCGTCTGTATACGCTTCTCACGGATAGGAAATATGATACTACAATCAGGAAATTTACAGATTTGCACACAGTGCGGCTGATGGCGGAATTCAGCCGGAATGAGGCGACAGGCGGCAAGAGATGGATTTTTGAAGATGTAGATAATATACACCAGGCCGAGCACAAATATGTAAGCCTGAAGCATGCGTTATGGAGAATTGAGCAGGGACTTCCCTATGAGAAATGTGTGGAAGCTGTAAAAACCATGAGACAAAAAGGAATCTCAAAGTGCTTTATTGCATGGATGATTTGTGCCAACCTGCGGGAGCGGGAGGATACCTTTGTGAAAACCACCGGACTGTTGGCGGAATATAGCAAGGTGGAGGCCATAGAGCTTCTGACCTATGGCCTGCTGTTTCTGGAAAAGAGCCAGAAGCTGCTAATGCAGAAGGCTGATTTATTGATGGAGCTGAACCTGTGGGAAGAGGCCTTGAAGACATTGCAGGCGATAGAGGAGCCCGACGGGGAGGTGGCGGAGGTTATCAGAGAGCTTTCTGAGGCCTTGTATGGAGTGAATGGATAGAGAAGACTATGGATGAGAAAAAAATCAGCTTTATTATGTGCACCAACAATGAATATTATATGCGGGAGTGCAGGCTTTATTTGGACGAACTAATTATCCCGGACGGATATGAAGTGAATGTGGTGGAAGTGACCGGGGCCAAATCCATGGCTGCAGGCTATAATGAGGGAATGCGGAAAACGGATGCGAAGTACAAAATTTACATGCACCAGGATGTTTTTCTGATAAACAAGAGCTTTCTAATCGATTTGCTCTCAGTGTTTCAGCAGGATGCTTCTATTGGCATGGCAGGTATGGTTGGAACACCCTATCTAATAAAGGACGGCACCATGTGGCAGGGAGTCCGGTTTGGCTTTTTCTACAGACTGAGGGAGCTTGTGGAAAAGGATCTGGTTCATCGCTTTTATCCCTTTGATGAGGGATATATGGAGATGGAGGCTGTAGACGGTCTGCTGATGGCAACGCAGTACGATATCCCATGGAGGGAGGATCTCTTTCAAAAATGGGATTTCTATGATGTGTCTCAGAGCTTTGAATTTTTAAAGGCCGGTTATAAAGTGGTGGTGCCCAGCCAGAATCCGGAGTGGTATATTCATGACTGTGGGGTTCCTAATTTGTCCAACTACAGCAAGGAGCGCAGAAAATTCCTGGAGAATTACGCAGAGTATATGGCAGGCCGTCAGAATCAGACATGGGAAGATTACTTAGAACAGGTACGGGTAAAGGTATCAAAAGGTTTTCATGGTTCAGAAGTGGAACGGGAACGACTACTGCAATTATTGGATGGATTGACGGATGAGTGAAATGGACAGATTCAATATTTGCTATTTGGAATGGAACAGCTTCTGCGATAGGGATATGCCCGCTGTATTGCGAGGGCTGGGACAGAATGTAATCAAAATACACTTTGAAGGATACCGGATGAAAGAGGAAGAAGTCGAGAGACTGCTGGAAACAAGTCTGGGACAATCCTCCTGCGATTTCCTTTTTTCCTTTAATTATTTTCCCGCTGTATCTAAATACTGCGCAAGCCATCATGTGAAATATGTATCATGGGTTTATGACAGCCCCCATATTCATGTGTATTCCTATACGGTACTCAATCCCTGCAATTATATCTTCCTTTTTGACTATGCCATGTATGAAGAACTACGGAGCGCCGGAATCCAGACCGTGTATTATATGCCGCTTGCAGTCAATGATGTAAAACTGGGCGCCCTGCAGAACGGATTGGAGCAGAGAAAGAAGTATGCAGGAGAGATTTCCTTTGTGGGCTCATTGTATACCGAGCCGAAAAACCGGTTATACGATAAATTCCGAAGCATCAGCGGATATGCCAGGGGTTATCTGGATGGACTGATACAGGCGCAGCTGCATGTACAGGGATACAATTTCCTGCGGGAGATGCTTTCCAGAGATATTGTGGCGGAGATGCAGAAAGCCTATCCCACGGATCCCAATGCAGAGTCAGCCATGTCTCCAGAGGAAATCTATGCGGATTATGTGCTGGCGAGACAGGTAACGTCCATAGAGCGCCGGGAAATTCTGGAAAAGCTGGGAGAGAAGCACAGTGTAAATTTGTTTACCTATGACAGAAGCGTCTGCATCTCCGGCGTAGAAAATAAAGGTGCGGTGGACTATGATACAGAGATGCCATATGTATTTATGAATTCCAAAATCAACCTGAACATCACACTGCGCAGCATCAAAACAGGTATCCCTCTTCGGGCATTTGACATTATGGGCAGCGGTGGATTCCTGTTGACCAATTATCAGGAGGAGCTGTTTGAGTATTTTGAGGCGGATAAGGATTTTGTATATTATACGGATTATGGGGATTTGACGGAAAAGGTGGATTATTATCTGCTGCATGAGGAAGAACGGAAGCAGATTGCGCAGAATGGCTGCAGGAAGGTGCGTGAGCAGCATAATCTGAGGCTGCGGGTGCAAAGTATATTGGATATTATGACGGGAGAGGGAAATGAGACTGTTGCTGTATGACATGGGAGCTTATACCCAGCATGATATCATGGAAACACTGGATTGCATGGGCATAGCTTATAAAAATATCCTTTATAAACTAAAAGATGTTTCCAGGGATGCTTATTTTGAAAAGCGGGTAAAGGAGCTGCTGGCGCAGGATTCCTATGACGCGGTGCTGAGCGTAAATTATTATCCGGTATTGGCTGAGATTTGTCATGAGAAGGAGCTTCTCTATCTGTCATGGAGCTACGACAGCCCGTTGAGCAATGAAAAGATAAAAAAAACGCTGTGGTATAAGACAAATTATGCTTTTTTCTTCGACAGAGCAGAGTGCGTGAAATATTGGAGAAAAGGATATGGGAATGTTTATCACCTGCCGCTGGCTGTAAATACCGGACGGCTTGATAAAATAAAGCTGACAGAAAAAGAGAAGCAAAAATATCGTACAGAGATTTCCATGGTGGGACAGCTGTATGATGCACAGCTGGAGGTACTGATGACGCCTCTGAACGATTATGAGAAGGGCTATCTGACCGGAATCATCGAAGCACAGATGCGGCTATATGGCTGTTATTTTCTGCCGGAGGTTCTTACAGAAGAATTTTTAACTAGAATAAATGACAGATACGAAGCGCTGGGGCAGAAGAATATTAAGCTGGGCCGGGAAGGGCTTATTTTATCGGTGGCAAAGCATATTACGCACATGGAGCGGCTTTTGCTGCTGGATGTTTTAAGCGAGCATTACCAGGTACAGCTGTACGGGCCGGACAATCCGGAGAAGCTTTCTAGGGTACGATGGCGTGGCTCAGCGGGATATTTTGATGAAATGCCGCGGATATTTAAGCAAAGCAGGATTAATCTGAATGTTTCCTTAAAGTGCACAGAGTCCGGCATTCCCCTACGGGCGCTGGATATTATGGGCTGCGGGGGATTTTTGCTTACGAATTATCAACCGGAGCTGGCAGAGTATTTTGTGGATGGCGAAGATTTGGCGGTATATACCAGTCTTGAAGAAGCAGTAGAAAAATGTATATACTATTTGGAACATGAAGAGGAGCGCAGACAGATTGCGCAGAACGGTTACCGGAAGGTATGTGAGCAGTTTGGCTATGAAGACAGACTTCGTACTATCCTTCGGACAGCAGGACTTCTCGTGTAAAATCAGCCCATATCAGCGCAAAGGACTCTCTTGCCTGGGGGGAATCTGGCACTTCGGGTGGAATTGCTCCCAGAACCTTGTAATAAAGCAAATCCGGGTAAAGAACGGGTAGATGATGATTCATGCCGGTGACATCATAAAACAGCATGGACAGGCTGATTTTCTTATGAAGAAGTCCGGCATATTCCGGTTTGTTTCCCCATATGAGGTTCAGGTTTTTGGTGGGGAGCATGCTGAGAGCAATTTCTCCCGCCTGTGTACGAAACTGGAAGCCTGCCAAATCCAATGTAATCAGGACATCAGGCTGCAGTTCGTTTATCTTTTGCAGGTATTTATGGTCAGGCATGCAAAAGCTGATATCAAGAATGGTTACGGAATGACCATCAGATTCTAAAGTAGATTGAATCTGATGGCTGGCAGTGGTATGGTAAGAATATTTTGCTGATTCCGTTAAAATAATGATTTTCCACATGGCAAATCTCCTATCGGGTGTTCTTGTATTGGGGAAAGTCAGAGTAGTGCTTTTCCAGCAAATTGTGATATTTTTGCATAGATACCTTGATGTTTAAATTATAAGAATATATCGGAAAGGTAAAATCAAAAAATAATATGAAAAGCAAAGTTTATGGATAACAAGAACGAAATTTATGAGAATTCATTTTGGATTCTTCCTTATAATCATCTTTTGTGTGACAAAATTATGCACATTATATCGGAAGAAAACATGGAATTTTATATTAGAGGTAATATAGCATACGAAAATAAAAGGTTAAGTCAAGATATGAATCAGCCGATATAGATATAAATTGAAAATATTTCAAGGAAGAAATATGTGATGAACAGGGAGGTTTCAGTACGTGGCAAAACAGAGTCTCTGTTTTGCTTTTTGTTTTTAATATAAAAAGCTGAATACACTTGAAAGGGCTAAGAAAATAGAAACATTGTAATGGATACCGTTAAAAATCAATAACTTGAAGTCAAACACAATAGAAGAGGGAAGGAAATAAATCAAATGGTAAATGAGAGAAAAATTGCATTTATAATATGTGTAAATGATAATCAGTATTATGAGGAGTGCCTTTATTATATCAACTCATTATATCTTCCACAAGATTATGAAAAGGAAATTATTGCAGTGACTGAAGCAGAGAGTATGGCTGCTGCTTATAATGCTGCAATGAAAAGCAGTGACGCTAAGTACAAGGTATATCTTCATCAAGATGTTTTTATCTACCATAAAAGATTTATAGAAGATATCATCAGAGTATTTCAAGCAGATGATTGTTTGGGGATGCTTGGTGTGGTGGGAGGCACAAATTTGCCTGCGAATGCTGTGGTGTTTAATGCCTGGAATAAAGGAGCAGCTTATGTATGCAATTATTTCAATGCTTTAAAGCTGTTTTTGGAACAGGATAAGGATGCTCCTTACACCAAAGTTGAAGCAATTGACGGAATGCTCATGGCAACTCAGTATGATGTTCCCTGGAGAGAAGATTTGAATTTAGGGTTTGATTTTTATGATGTTTCGCAATCTCTTGAGTTCAGAAGGAAAGGATATCAAGTAGGGATTCCTTTCCAGAGTGAGCCATGGTGCATGCATGACTGCGGAATTTCTAAATTGAAACACTATGATGAAGCCAGACAAGTGATGCTGAGAGAATATGGCGAATTTTTTCCTGAGAAATTTGTTCCAATGTTCGATGGTTATAATGAGTTGCTTGAATTGCAGGATGAGATTTTTTCACAATTAAAAGAAAGTATAGAAAAAGGCGAATTTGAACGTGCATCCCAAATCAAAAGTACTGTACAAAAGGAAAGGGATAAAGTAAAGGATAATAATCTTTTATATGCTATGAACTTGACGGAAATTTACGAGATGGAGAGAACGCGTTCTGCTCAAACGGTGGGGTTTTTTGAGGGTGGCCTTCAGTGGAATGAGGCAAAGCAAAAGTATATTGCGGTGAAATTTGTTGTGAGGCATATGGAAAATGACACTGCACCAGAGCAGGAAGAGGTGCTGGTTCGTATGATCAAAAACGGAGAGATTTCCAGACAAGCGGTTTTAAGCATTGCAAGCCATAGTATAATAGACATCGAGAAGGTAAAAAGAAAGCTATATCAATGTAAAAATGAAATTGAATATATATTGATACAGATAAAAGAATATGTGGAAGAAACGAGGAGGATTCTGGAGAACGGTCAGATTGATGAAGAAGAATTTAGAAATAGATTAACGGGTCTGGTAACGATTATGGGAAACCTGGAGAAGGTTATTCCTGCTATCCTGTATAAAAATTATAAAGAATTTTTCCAAAATTTTATAATTTTTTGCCAGCAATGTGAAAGGGTGGATTTTCTGTTAAAGAATATGGATACTATGATATCCTCTTTGGATTTATTGGGGGAGTGCCTAGAGAATTTGCAAAATGAATGCCACATTAGAAAGAAAAAGTGTATCTGCTGCGGCAATGAGGTGGTATATCTTCCATTGCCCGCATATTACACAAATATGAACCAAAAATATGTGGGAACTTATGTTGCAAAAGACGAAACTTTAAATAAAGATGAATATAGTTGTCCTGTTTGTGGATCTAGTGACAGGGACAGAATGATTGTGGCATTTTTGGAGAAGGTAAGACTACAAGAGACGGGAGAAAAAACGAAGATATTACAAATTGCACCATCCAGGGTGATAGAGAATTGGATTTTGGCTAAGTGTCCTCAAGTTATATATGAGTCTACCGATTTATTGATGGAAAATGTAACATTTCAATCTGATATTCAGAATATGTCTATGGTGCAGGATGAGTCATATGATATCATAATTTGTTCTCATGTTCTTGAGCATGTTAAAAACGATATAGCTGCATTAAGCGAATTAAAGCGTATATTAAAGCCGGAAGGGTTAATTGTTTTTCTTGTACCAGTAGATTTGAATGCAGGCTTCATTGATGAAGAGTGGGGATTGACCGAAGAAGAAAACTGGAGAAGATTTGGGCAAGGTGACCATTGCAGAAGGTATGACAAAAAAGGACTCTTACAGAGATTGGAAAGTCGGTTTTATGTACATTCTCTCGGAAAAGAGTATTTTGGAGAAGAATTGTATTACGAAGAGGGACTTACTGATACAAGTGTCCTTTATGTTCTCACAAAAGACGCGGATGTGGTATTGGATGTCAGTGAAAAGATAGAAGTTAATCAGGATATGTGTAAAAACGGTCCTTTAGTCAGTGTTGTTATGTCTTGCTATAATCATGCAGATTTTGTGGGAGCAGCGATTGAAAGTGTGATTGGTCAATCTTATAAAAATATTGAGTTTCTAGTTGCTGATGATGGTTCCAGTGATAATTCTGTAGCAATTATGCAGAGATATTCAAATTACTTTACCAAAGCATACTATTACAAAGATAATATAGGAGGCCGGCAAAGACAGTTAATGCGAGAGGCAAAAGGGAAGTATATCGCGTTAATGAATTCAGATGACATATGGGAACCGGATAAGTTGGCTCTTCAGGTAGAATATATGGAAAAGCATGAAGAATGCGGTGCTTGTTTTACGTGGTGCTCCTATGTAGATGAAAATTTAATGAAAGTTGAAGATGATTCCTTTATTCAGAAAAATAGAAAGCAAAGTGAGTGGATGAAATATTTTTGGGTATACGGGAATGCGTTATGCAATCCTTCTTCTCTGGTAAAAAGAGAATTAAGGAACCGCCCAGTAAAATATGGAGGAATCTGTTGGCAACTTCCAGATTTTTTTGAATGGGTGGAGTTAATTCAAGATTGTGAATTCCATATCATACCCAAAGTTTTAATAGAAATGCGTAGGTATGAGAAGAAGGAAGCAGTGAACAGCAGTGCAGTAATCCCACAAAATATTATACGACATTTAGCAGAAGAAGGATGTAATTGGATTTGTGTTATTAGAGACATGGATTCCTCTTTTTTCAAGGAAGCTTTTGCGGATATGATGATTCATCCAGAAGCCGATACCCAGGAAGAAATTTTATGCGAAAAGTATTTTCTAATGTTGCATCACAGTAATATGTTTGTGCAAAATAGTGCTTTGTGCTATTTATGTGAGATATATTCAGAGGTGTCGGAAGTTTTAGAAAAAAAATATAATTATACAATTAAGCAAATTAAAGTTGACATGGTACAAAAAGGACTTGTCGGCTTGGTGAAATTATAGGATATATGTATAATATATTTTTGTCGAGGAGGACTGAAAACATTGTGATAGTGGCAATTATGCAACCTTATTTTTTGCCATATATAGGGTATTGGCAATTATTAAATGCTGTAGACACTTTTGTATTATTTGATGATGTGAATTATATAAAAAGGGGATGGATAAACCGAAACCGATTGTTAGAAAATGGGAAAGCAGCCTATTTTAATATTATTATACAAAGTGCCAGCCAGAATAGGCATATCAACGACACATATAGATTATTAGACGAAAATGAAGAAAGCAAGTTGCTTAGAAGAATAACAACTTGTTATCACAAAGCACCATATTTTGAAGAGATTTATCCATTAATAAATGCTATTGTAATGGAAAAAGAAAATAAACTTTCAAAATATCTGGAGACATCAATTTGCATGGTGGCGGAATATCTGCAAATCAAAACAACCATCTGCAACTCTTCTGACGTTAAAAAGAACGAATGGTTATGTGGGCAGGATAAAATTATAGATATTTGCAAAAGGTTGGGAGCAGACACTTATTATAACCCGATAGGCGGATTGGGATTATATGATAAAAGTGTTTTTCAAAAAGAAAATATTAGATTGTTCTTTTTGGAATCAGAAAATATTCACTATTTGCAATTTGGAGACACATTTGTTCCCTCTTTGTCAATTATGGATGTATTGATGTTTTGCGGAAAAGAAAGAACGAGACAGTTTTTAGAAAGATATCGTCTAAAATAAAGTATGCGGAGGAAGAAATTATGAATATTAAAGGAAAGAAGGTTATTATTAGAGCAATAGAAGAATCAGACCTTGAGGTAATGCAGTTAGCTATTAATTCTGCTGAATTGGAAAGAATGGAAAATGGTTTTTGCTTTCCTATTTCTTTTAGGGAGCAAAGAAAGTGGTATGAAGAAAATAGTAGTAGTAATTCTAAAAATATAAAGTTAATAATAGAATTTGAAAAAAAAGTTATAGGCTATACTAATATTCTGAATATAGACTGGAAAAACAGAGTGGCTCATACAGGAATAAAAATTTTCAATAGTGAATATAGAAATAGAGGTCTTGGAAAAGATGCGGTGATGGCTATTATGCGTTTTTGCTTTGAAGAGATGAATCTTAATAGATTGGAAGGTTTTATAATTGAATATAATAAGCCATCCTATAAGCTGTACGTGGAGAAATGCGGCTGGCAGGTGGAGGGAAGAAAAAGAGAGTTTGTTTATAAAAATGGTTCCTATCATGATTTGATTATGGTGGGTATTTTAAAAAGAGATTATGAAAAATTATTAGAAAGAGAGTCTTATTGGCAAGAGGGACATAATATATGAGAATAAATGTTACTCGTCCTTCCATGCCTTCTTTGGAAGAGTATACCAATGCATTGGAGCCAGTTTTTGAAACAAGGTGGCTTACAAATATGGGACCTGTACATCAAAAGCTGGAGAAGGCTCTTCGGGAATATTTAGATGTACCCTATATATCTTTAATGGTTAATGGACACATGGCTCTTGAAATGACAATTCAAGCGTTTGAATTCCCAGAAGGAAGCGAAATAATTACTACCCCATTTACATTTATCTCCACGACTCATGCAATTGTCAGAAACGGTTTAAAGCCTGTTTTTTGTGACATTAAATTAGATGACTATACTATTGATGAAGAAAAGATAGAGCAGTTAATAACAGAAAAAACGGTAGCTATTGTGCCTGTTCATGTATACGGAAATGCCTGCAATGTAGATCGAATTCAAGAAATTGCAGATCGGCATGGGCTTAAGGTGATATATGATGCCTGCCACGCTTTTGGAGAAAAGGTGAGAGGGCGTGGAATTGGCAATTATGGAGATGCCTCAGTATTTAGTTTTCATGCAACCAAGGTGTTTAACACAATTGAAGGTGGAGCAACCACTTTTTCAGACCCACTATTATACGATAAATTGTATAATTTAAAAAATTTTGGTATTCGGGGAGAAGAATTAGTGGTAGATGTTGGTGCCAATGCAAAAATGAATGAATTCTGCGCTGCAATGGGACTTTGCAATCTTCCTCATGTAGAGGAAAATATCAAACTGCGCAGAGAACGGACGGAATGGTACATAAATGCACTGAGAGGGGAAAATTTGAAACTGCCAGACTATAGAAAAAAAGAGTATTCTCGTAACTATGGTTATTTTCCTGTGCAATTTGAAACAGAAAAAATCAGGAATGAGATTTATAAAAAACTTAAAGAACATGAAATATATGCAAGAAAATATTTTTATCCACTCACTTCAGATGCTGGATGTTTTCAAGGAAAATATGATGCGCTGTCATTGGAACGGGCAAGGAAGATTTCAGCATCCATTTTAGTGCTTCCGTTGTATCCGGAACTTAAGCGTGAAGAAGTAGAAGAAATATGTGCTATTGTCAAAGAGGTGCTATCTAAAAGGGAAAGCCGGGATTAGAGTGATACAAGATAGGAAGGGAAAAGGTAATGAATGATGAGTCTAAAAGTAAAGTTGGTGCATATTGGTCTGAGCAGTACACTAGATCAAAGAAAGCTTTGAGAACGCGTTGGTGGCAGTCGCCGCAAATTATACGTTACGTGAATAAGATTATTTCTACCGGATGAAATTTTTCAATTTTGCAATAATGAGGGAAGATGGGAAATACCTAGAAGAATATTCCGGGCAAGTGTGGAAGAAATGAATAAAATTGATCCCTCGGAGGCCGCAGATTCATCTGCGATTATTCCTGCAATTGAAAGGACATTTAAAGAGCCTTTTATAGTACAAACAGGAGGACTTATATACCATTTGTGTTTGAATGATATTTTGATTAACATAGAAGAAAACAGCTATCTATTGGATTATATGTTATCTTTAGATAATGAGACAATAAAAATGGGTATGCAGCATTATATTTTTGCTTTGGGGATTAAGTAAATTTTTAGAAGAATGGGCTAGGGAAATGCCAGCCGCAAGAAGAAAACCAAGCGTGGACGCAAACCTATTGGTATTGAAACCTTACTTCACATAACAAGTACCGAGACATATGCTTGAAGCAAACAAACTTGGCGAGAAAATTTTTCCTGATGTAAACACCCGCCTTGATAAAGCAGGCCTTATGATGCATGGTGGCACTACTGTTGCTCCCAGCCTTATAGCAATACCAAGATTCACTAAAATCAAGATGGAAGACGTGATTCTAAAATGCATCAGACTAAGAAGGGCAATGAATGGTGCTGCGGAATGAAGGTACATGCCGGTGCTGATGCAGGCAGTTGATATGTTCATACAATAACGGGTACATCTACAAATATGCATGATGTCTCAGAAACTGTAAATATCATTAGGGAAGATGATGAGACAGTATATGGTGAATCCAGATATACTAGAGTCGTCAACCAGCCCTTCCAGTCTCAAAATGGCGGATGATTTCAAAGGTTTTAACTGGGACAAAAAGATGGAATATGAAAAATCCGCAGTTCGCTGTAAAGTTGAGCATCCGTTTCTCATTGTAAAGAAACAAATGGGATACTCAAAAGCTATATATCGTGGAATCGCAAAAAAACATGCATCGATTCTATATGTTGTTTGTCAGTGCAAATCTAATCATGTGTAGCAGAGCCGGCAGCATAAAAGACTTTATAGGGTGTACAGTATATTGCGCCCATTTTGAGGAAATGTCTCCCCATAAAGATATCCAGTTTGGCTTCCCATTTAAAAATCTTGCACTTCAGTCTCAGGACATATATTATGTGTATTTGATTACAAGAGAAGTAATAAAGAGAAATAGTAAAATAGAAGTTGTTACAATAGGGTGCGGATATTACTATTTTTACTCAGACCTATCTAAAATACGGAATACTTCAGAATTAAGAAGAGTTTATGATGTATATCAACCTATTTTTGGAGATGTACATAATGCGAAGGAAATAACAGAAACAGTAGTTGAAAGAAACGACAGTGTGTGGAATACTGAAAGCATCTTAAGCTTTTTTGAAAAAGATTTTAATGACACAGATCATTTAAATGATAGAGGGGCATTAAAAGCAACAAGAATCATAAACAGCATTATAATGTCTTAATTTAGCATTACGTCTAATGAGATTGCGATTTGCTCATTAGTTCATTTGAATGTAGCAAATTTTGCAAGTAGTCTATCAGCCAAGAACGGTATTAAAATATGCAAGTTTCTTTTTATTTTGATATTGTTCTAATACTGTCAGTGTGAATTTGTGTAAAAAATACAAAGAGGCATTAGGAGAAGGAGTAAAAGTGGAGCCAAAATACGACGCACTCATAATGACCATAG
Organism: Candidatus Acetatifactor stercoripullorum; assembly: GCF_944382095.1. Lineage (NCBI taxonomy): Bacteria > Bacillati > Bacillota > Clostridia > Lachnospirales > Lachnospiraceae > Acetatifactor > Candidatus Acetatifactor stercoripullorum. Next base: position 29,758 of record NZ_CALWMU010000012.1, on the reverse strand, counting down.
CAAAGGATTTTTTGCGGTTAAAAAATAATTATCATCGTTTGGTAAAAAATATGCCTGCAAGACGGTTGATTTTCGTGGGAAATGCAGAGGTTGGAGAGCTGGCGGCCCAGCTTAATCTGGGGGAGCGTGTAGGCTTTATCAATGAGGATGAGCTTCTTCCTTTTGGAGATGTGCATTCCATTATGCAGGATGTTTTAAGGCGGAGGGATGTGCCGAGAGGTGTGACAGGCTGGTATTACCAGCAGTTTCTGAAAATGCAGTACAGCTTTCTCTGCAAGGATGATTATTATCTGGTATGGGACGGAGATACCATTCCCTGTAAGCCTTTTACCATGTTTCATGAGGATGGCGCCACTCCTTTTTTCGATTTGAAACAGGAATATCACGAGGAGTATTTTGTAACGATAGGCAAGCTTTTTCCGGGAATGCAAAAATGTATTGGCCCCTCCTTTATTTCGGAGCATATGCTGCTCAGATGTGATATTATGAGAAATCTGATTGGGGATATCATGAAAAATGATAATCTGAAGGGTGGGAGCTTTTTTGAACGGATTATCAGATGCATCGATGTGGATAAATTAGTCTCCAACAGCTTCAGTGAATTTGAGACCTATGGCACCTATACCTGCTTTCAGTATTTCAATTCCTACCGCATGAGAACCTGGCATTCCTTCCGGTATGCAGGAAACTTTTTTGATTCCGATAAAATCAGCGATTCTGATTATGAGTGGCTTTCCAGGGATTTTGATGCGGTTTCATTTGAGAAAGGGCATACGGTCAGGGAAGACCATAAGGATGTGTTTACGAAGAAGGAATATCAGGAAAAGCTCTCGGCAAGAAAGATATTGGAGCTGGCACAGCAGGAATTTGAAGAGGGCTACTTAGAAGCTTGGTAAATATTTTTCCCACACAGGCATTGCCAGTGTCAGCGCATGCTGGCTTAGGTGGCAGTGATCTGCAGAAAGATATTCTTCTATTGTGTGGAAGTCATCAGTAATCATCTGGTCAAATATAGATAAAAATACAATATCATGTTGCTGGCATTGAAGACTCAACTGCTGAGTAAAATAGGCGGTTGCTATATTCCGTTCTGTTTCACTGCCAGTTCTGGGAAAGGATGGGTCTATTGGACATATTTCTTTCTGAGAAGCAATGGGCCCCCAGCAAAAAACATGATACCCTTGTTTTTTCAGCGATACAAGGAAGAAAAGGTATTCGGCCAGAATATCATCCACAATCTCCTTATATGTTTTGTGCTGTATTTCAGTTTGACGAAATACGTGTGCCCGAAGGTCAATTTCACCGAGACAGCATAAAATATAGGCATTAGGTCTTATAAAATTGTTGCACAAAAAATCTACTTTCTCGTGGAAGAGAGTAGAGGTATTTAATTTATTGCAGTTATAAGCGAGGCAGGGACCTAAATGAAGAACGGTGAAAGGATTGCTTGTGATATTGGGGCAAATATCGATGCCGTTTCCGATAGAAAGGAATGACAAGGTTTCATTGCCACTGAAAAAGTTGACATGAGAATCTCCCAGCACAATGATGGTATTATTTAGGTAATGATTCAGGCAAGCTTCGTTATAGCGTGCCTCTTCTGCTATTGCATTTGTATATTCTGCATTAGGAAGAAATTGTATTGCAAAGAAAAATTCATTCAGCAGATTGATAGCGGCTGGAACATCTGGAATAGACAGAAGCTTCTTCAAGGTAATAAAACGAGTTTGAATGAGCTCTTTTATGGAGTGAAATTGATCGGATGGATATAAATCCCTTCGACATTCAAGTTCTGTAATAATGCACAATTTTAAATCTTCCCATGGAATTTGCTGAATGGAAGATGGATTGCTTTGTATTATATTGATAAGCCGTAGTATAATTTCTAATGTTTTCATATTAGGTTCCCAATGGATTTAATATAGTAATTTTAACATAATTCATTTTTTTGTACAAGATAAGGGCGGATGAAACATGAACAAGACCAAGGAATTGCTGCTGAAGATAAGAGCAGCGGTTGTTAGCGGCAGACTGTCTGCAGAAAATGTTCCAATCGGCGATATAAAGGAAAGCGTCAGGTTTGAAATGGAACTGCATAGGAATACAGTAACCTATGGCAGATATAGAAGCATTCAAGAGAACTTTCAAAGGCTTTGCGCAGATATTCCGGAGCAGGAGAGGGATGTCAGCAAGATCATTATGTTGCTGGATGCGATGATTTTGTGTATCGATATGTTGTCCGATGTGATATATACGCTTGCGAACAGAGCGTATTGGGAATATAAGCATCCGGACAAACTGGATCATCCTGAAGTACAGGAAATGATAAGTTATATTGACAAAAACCATAAAATAAATTTGCTGAATTATGATTTTGTTGATGAATATGAGACGCTTCCGGTGTCTGTATGTTTTGATGAGGCCTGCAAGATGCCATATGTGCCTTATAAAGGACGCCGTATGTTTTTTCCGGGAAATTGGGATGAAAACAGAATTGTACAGTACTATCGTTCTTTGGCAGCGGAACAAGATTCAAGGTCTCCCCATTGTTACCGCCACAGCGGTTATGATGTGGAAAAAGGAGATGTTGTGGTAGATGTGGGGGCAGCAGAGGGAATTTTTACCCTTGATATCATAGATACTGCCCAAAAGGTATATCTGATTGAAGCGGATGAGGAGTGGATAGAGGCATTGCAGCAGACCTTTCGGAATGATAGCGAAAAAGTCCGGATTATTTATGGGTTTGCAGATTCTGCTACAGATGGTGACAGACTGGCGCTGGATACATTGTTCACAGAAGAGATTCATTATATAAAAATGGATGTTGAAGGAAGTGAGAAAGCGGCATTACAGGGGGCGGACAGACTTTTCAGGGAATGTGAAAGATTGAAGTGTGCAATCTGCTCCTACCATTGCAGGGAGGATGAAGAGTGGATCCGCAATTTTCTGCAGATGCGTAATTTTGACACAGACGTGTCAGATGGGTTCATGTGCCCGGACTGGACGGTGGAAGCGTATTTGGAAGCAGAGCTGCGCCGGGGAATTGTCTTCGGCAAAAAGAGGATGAAGGAATGAAGCTTTTAATCTATCATTGGACTGCTTATCTGCAGTACGATATATCTGAGATTTGCAAGGAAAAAAACATCAGCTTTTGCACGTTTCAATGGCGGTTTGCAGACAAGCATCGTGATGAGAAATTCAGCAAATGGTTCAGTGACACAATACAGACTGGTGAATATGACGCGCTGCTGAGCGTAAACTATTATCCGGTTTTATCAGATGCCTGTATGGAAAAAGGCCTAAAGTACATTGCATGGTGCTATGACAATCCCCTGAATGTAGAGAGGATAGAAGAAACCCTGGGAAATCCCGTTAATTATGTATTTCTTTTTGATAAAATCCAATTTTTGCAGTATGCCAAAAAAGGATTTGAGACGGTTTATCACCTGCCCCTGGGAGTGAATCGAACCAGATTGATGAAGCTGAAGGTGAAGGATGGGGATTATGCAAAGTATGCTGCAGAGGTTTCCTTTGTGGGTAATTTATACCAGTCTCTGCTTCACGAGCTGATGGAGCCAATGGATGATTATACAAAGGGCTATCTGAAAGCTCTGATGAATGTCCAGTCGCAAATATATGGAGAGTACATATTTGATAAGACAATATCGGAGGAGCTTATTGACAATATCAATAAGCAGTATCTGAAACAGAACCCGGATACCAGGCTGCGCCTGAGCAAACCGGCGCTGACTTTTGCCATGGCCAGCGAAATTACCAGAAATGAGCGATTGATTTTACTGAATCTGTGCGGAAAGAGATTTGACACAAAATTTTATTCTTATGATGACAGTACACTCATAAAAAATGTCACCAAATGCCGGTCGGTAGACTACGTCCGGGAGATGCCTTTGGTGTTTGCATGCTCCAAGGTCAGTTTGAACCCTTCCTTACGGATTATACAGACCGGAATTCCGTTAAGGGCATTTGACATTATGGGGGCAGGCGGTTTCTTAATATCCAATTACCAGGAAGAGCTTGTGGAATATTATGAAAATGGGACAGATATGGTTATTTATGAAAGCATGGGGGATGCCATAGAAAAGATACAATTTTACCTGAATCACGAGGATATCAGATGTAAAATTGCAGAAAACGGCAGAAAAAAGACCTTGGAGGAACACAGCCTGCAGGAATGTATGGAAAAAATATTTAAAGCTGCAGAGTTGGCATAAAACACCAATTCTGCAGCCCTTGGATGAATTTCTTTGCATGGGCCGTGCTGGCCTCGGAGGAAAACACATCGGCCGGGACGCTGTGCATAATCAGGTCAAAGTGCCCGCAGCAAAAATGCCATGTAAAGAGGGAGCGTCAGAATTTGCCCTGATCTGCCGATATTATAATTTCCCAGCTTGACTGCGCTGTGTACATGATATTTTTCGGGATGCCGCAGAATTGTTTTTGTGCTTTTTGTGTTTCCCGTAGAAGCTTTTACTTCCACCAGGGTACATTCTCCCTTGTACCGGATCACGAAATCCACCTCCAGCCCGGAGTCCTTGCGGAAATAGTAGAGCTTTCGTCCCATCTTGGCAAAAATATCCGCAACCAGATTTTCAAAAATGGCGCCTTTATAGCCGTAGAGATTGCCTTGCAGAATATCGTATTGTGTACCGTCCTCCAGCATACTGGCAAACAGCCCGCAGTCCTTCATGTACACCTTGAACGTATCCTGCTCGGCATTTCCGTCTAAAGGAAGTTCCGTGATGGAAAGGTTATAGCATCGGGAGATAATTCCGGCATCCTCAATCCACTGCAGACTGCCCTCATATTTGGAAGCGGTAGAACCTTTCTTCACAACGGAATATTGAAATTTCTTGTTTTCTTTGCTTAACTGCCTTGGAATGGATTGAAAGCATTCTTTAATGCGGGACTTATCCTTCTTATCAGCGTATTTCACCATATCATCCTCATAGGTGCGAATAATATTCCTCTGGATAGAAAGCACCTGATCCATCTGCTTTGTATCTACAAAAGACTGTACAGCCTCCGGCATTCCTCCAACCACGGTGTACTGCAAAAGAAGCTGCTGCATCCGATGGTGCAGCGCTTCCGGAATGGGAGTTTCTGTGTCTAAATTCTTTTTCAGTAACGCAATGATTGGTTCCGCAATCCCATTTGCCCACAAAAATTCCTCAAAATCAAGAGGATACATATCTACAACAGTTTCTGACCCAACGGGGATTGATTTCGGTTCCTTCCCATAGCCCTTCACTCCCAATAAAGACCCCGTGCCAATCACATCAAAACGTCCATCCAGCCGAAAGAATTTAAGCGCCGTCCGGGCATCCGGGCAGTCCTGAATTTCATCCAGAATTAAGACTGTTTCACCGGCTTCAAAAACAGCATTTTTTCCCAACAAAGCAGACAGCATCATAATGATGTTGTCAACCTCCAGTGAACCGGCAAATACAGAAGCATAATCTGGATTTTCAAAGAAATTCAGATATACAACGTGCTTATAATTTTTCTTTGCAAAGTCCAGGACGGAAAAGGTTTTTCCGCATTGTCTGCATCCTTTTAGAATCAAAGGCTTATGTCCCGCTGTATTTTTCCAGTTAAGCAGCTGCTGTTCGATTTTTCTTTTTAACATTTCATGCACCTCTTTTCTTTAGCATATACGAAACGATCAATTTTTTCAAGGGACTTTCAAGAGAAAATCAAAACTTTTTAGAGCGACTTTTCAAAGCAAGCGTCAACTTTCCCCTAAATTTCTCGTAACAGATAAACCACAAAAAATTTTGTTTCCGCAAGTGAGCCCAGCGAATGCGCATAAAACCTTTCCTCCCGGACAAAATAAACCTAAAAAAGGTGCATTGCATTGAAAAAGAAAAAGCTTATGAGACGGATTTATACGGCGGAGCTTTCCCTTTGCGCGGTACTGTTTCTTTTTTTCTGGACGAAGGAGGCGGAAGCGGACGCCCATATTACACCTGATTATCCTATGGCGGATATTTCCTGCTACGTGGAGGAAGCGGAAGAAGCCCTGAGCCAGGCGGATTACGAGCTGCTCTTCCGGCAGACCGGCTTGTCCAAAGCAGGCGTGGACGCCTTAAAAAGCACCGGGCGGCAGGCGGAGCTTTTTACTCTACAGGAGCGTTTTTTCGCTCCGGTGGAGCTGGAATGCGTTCCAAACACTATTGTCTCCAGAGCGGAATACCTGGCGGGAGAAGAAAAATCAGGGCAGGAGATTCCTGTGGTGGAGGAGGGAGATATCCTGATCAATTTTAACTGCCATTTTTTTGGCTGGCGAAACGGGCATGCAGCCATTGTGACGGATGCAAAAAAGCGTCTCACTCTGGAGGCAAGAGTGCTGGGGACGGATACAGCCATCTTAAGCCTGGACAACTGGGAACGGTATCCCTCCTTTGCCATTCTGCGGCTGAAGGACGTTCCGTTAGAGGAGCGCCAAGAAATTGCAGAGTATGCCGAAGAAAACTTGGCGGGAATCCCCTACCAGCTCACGGCGGGACTATGGCCCTTGGGAAACTCGGAGAAGGAAACCTATTATACGGCGGGCAGCATGCAGGAGGAAGAAGAGACACTCACCGGCACCCAATGTGCCCATTTGGTATGGTATGTTTACAGCCTCTTTGGATATGACCTGGACAGTGACGGGGGCAGGCTTGTGACGCCCAGAGATCTATACGAGAGTCCTTTGCTTGAGGTGGTGCAGATATACGGGATGGCTCCTCCTTAAGACACAAATATTGACAAATATAATATAAATATAGTACGATATCCATGGAGGTGAGAGAATGTTAAAGACCTATCTAATGGAAAATTATGGATATGATGAGCCTATATTTTTAAACAATTTGTCCGTTGAAGGCCTGTCTGATAATGCAGTTCGCCAGTCTGTAAAAAGACTTGCCGCAAGCGGCTTTTTAGAGAGATATGATAACGGGATTTACTATATACCAAGGCGCGGTGGCCTGCTGGGTAAGAGCTATCTTGACCCATCTGTAGTTATTATGCGTAGATATGTGCAAAATAAATCAGAGATTTACGGATATGTTACAGGAATATCTTTTGCCAATCAATTAGGATTAACAACTCAAATGCCTGCAGTGATAGAGGTTGTTACCAATCGTGAAGCAACGAACGGACGCATGATTACGGTGGGAACGCAGAAAGTTAGAATTAAGAAGCCTGCAATTACTATTTCGGCTTCCAATGCAGCGCTTTTGCAGCTATTAGACAGCATTGGACAGGCTGAAAAGTATACCGAGCTTCCGATGAAAGAGACGATAGAAACCTTGATTTCTTATATGAGAAAAAAGCGTTTTACAAAAGAACAGTTATCAGAGGTATCATCTGCTTTAACTGGTGCAACTGCAAAAAAAATGATTGAATGGGGGGTGATTTATGAATTTACATCATGATAAAGAAGCATTTGAAGAATTGATTGTTGGATCGTTTTTCAGAGGACATTGATTTATCTTATACGGCAGAATCAGGAATACCGGGGGAAGCCAGAAAAAGACAGTTAAAAAAGGCTGTTGTTGCTGTCATGGAGGAATTTGGCTTCCAGATTGCCAATCTTGATATGACAAGAAGCCGCAGACATTACAACTGTTATAGAGCAATTTATCCATCTATGTATGAGCAGTTAAATATATTGAAGCCTGAATTTAAATCGCCTAGATTTAGCAGAAACTTATGATTTGATGCCTTTTGAAATTACGACACAATCCATAGAAAGAACCCTTGCAGATAAAGTTTTTGCATTATGTGATTACTATATGCAAGGCGAGATAGATCATCATTCAAGACATTTGTACGATATTTATAAAATTGTAAGCTCTATCGGTATTACCGATGAATTGGCAAAGCTGATTCCACAGGTAAGAGCAGTGCGTTCAGAATTAACTATCTGTCCATCTGCTAAGGCGGGTGTACGCGTGGCAGATATTTTGAAGGAGATGATCAAAAGCCAAGCTTACAGAAATGATTACAATGATATAACGCTGGGATTGCTTTTTGTACCGGAAACATATGAAACAGTAATTCAGAGTATTAAGCAGCTTGCAGATAGTGGAATTTGGAATTTCTAAAGGTTTTGTGAAGAATCTTAATTTTTAGATTTTGTCTTGCAATGGCAGACGGAATATCGTATATTAACTTTATGCACTACTTTGACAGCATAAATGACAGCATAATGGAGGAAATGAAGATGACAAAAGCAGAGATTTTGAAGAAAGAGATTTTGCGGCAATACCGCAGTGTGCGCCAGTTCGCGCTGGAAATGAACATCCCCTACAGCACCCTGGTTACGGCTCTGGAGCGCGGAATCGAAGGAATGGCTTATGGCACAGTGATTAAGATGTGCGATAAGCTGAGCTTAAACCCTGTGGATTTCTCCTCCCTGGAGCGGGATACGCCTTTGGGCGCGCAGCTTCTGGAAAACAGAGTGATGCAGTATTATGTGAAGCTCAACCAGACCGGGCGGGACAAGGTTCTGGAGCTGATGGATGACTTTGTACAAATCGATAAATACAAGGCAAAAGGGAAGAAAAGCAAATGAAATATCACTGGCTGATTGTGGGCACGGGCCTGTTTGGCTCCGTCTTTGCCCATGAGATGAACAGGAGGGGAAGGGCCTGCCTGCTCATTGATCAGAGAAAAAACATCGGCGGCAATATTTATACCTGTGAAGAAAAGGGGATACAGGTGCATAAATACGGCGCCCACATTTTTCACACCTCCAATCGACATATATGGGAGTATATGAATCAATTTGCAGAATTTAACAATTATATCAACTCCCCCGTGGCAATCTGGCGGGACGAGCTGTATAATCTGCCCTTTAATATGAATACCTTCAGCAAAATGTGGGGGATACGCACTCCCAGGGAGGCTATGGATATCATTGAAGAGCAGCGAAGGGACTGTTTTGTGGAAGAACCGCAGAACCTGGAAGAGCAGGCCTTGTCCCTGGTAGGAAGGGACGTATATGAAAAGCTGGTGAAGGGTTACACGGAAAAGCAATGGGGAAGGGACTGCAGGGAGCTCCCGGCCTTTATTATCAAACGGCTTCCGGTAAGGTTTACCTACGATAACAATTATTTTACGGACCGATATCAGGGGATTCCCGTGGGGGGATATACCCGGATCGTAGAAAAACTGATAGGGGATATGCCTGTGCGGCTGGGGATTTCCTACCGGGATTTTCTGGCGGAGAATGCCGCAAAGGAGCAGCCGGATACCTTTGAACGGGTGCTTTACACCGGAATGATTGACGAGTACTTTGACTACAGGCTGGGAGAGCTGCAGTACAGAACCCTTCGCTTTGAGGAGGAGATACTGGAAGGCTGCGCCAATTATCAGGGAAATGCGGTGGTCAACTACACGGAAAGGGAGGTTCCCTACACCAGAATCATTGAGCATAAGCATTTTGAATTTGGCGCCCAGCCGGATACTGTAATCACAAGGGAATATCCGGCGGCCTGGAAAAAAGGGGACGAACCCTATTATCCTGTAAACGATGAGCGAAACACCAGACTTTTTGCCAGGTATCAGGAGCTTGCCAAAGAGGAAAAGAACGTAGTGTTTGGCGGCAGGCTGGGACAGTACCGTTATTATGATATGGACAAAGTGATAGAGGCGGCTCTTGCGCTGGCTGAGAAAGAAGGCGGGCAGATGTAAAAATCTGCTTGCCTTTTTTGTGCAATGCTGTTATCATGTTAAATAATTTGATAATCAAAAGAATTGAAATTCAAATATTTTGAGGAGTGAAGTGAGTATGAATTGGGAACAGGCATTGCTGGATCTGGACGAAAGAAGAGGAAAGGCGGCCCTGGGCGGCGGACAGCTGAAAATCGATAAGCAGCATGCACAGGGAAAGCTGACAGCCAGAGAGCGGCTTGAGATATTGTTTGATAAGGGTACCTTTGTGGAGGTGGACGGCTTTGTGGAGTCCAGAATCAACGATTTTGATCTGGATAAGAGACGAGTGCCGGGGGACGGTGTGGTCACAGGCTACGGTGAGATTGACGGACGTCTTGTGTTTGCTGCCAGCGAGGATTTTACGGTGATCGGCGGAACCCTGGGAGAGTATCACTCCTTTAAGATTACCAGGATACAGGACATGGCCATGGAGATGAAGGCCCCCTTGATCTGTATCAACGACAGCGGCGGCGCCAGAATCGAAGAGGGAATTTCTTCCCTGAGCGGCTACAGCGGCATGTTCCTGCGTCACACGAAGGCATCGGGAATGATTCCGCAGATTGCGGTGATTTTAGGGCCCTGTTCGGGAGGCGCCTGCTACGCCCCGGCTATCTGTGATTTTATTTTTATGGTAAAGGATACCTCCAAAATGTTTATCACAGGCCCCAATGTGGTAAAAACCGTGATTAATGAGGAGGTGAGCGTGGAAGAGCTGGGAGGGGCCCAGGTGCACGCAAAAAAAAGCGGCGTGTCTCATTTCACCTTTGCTACAGAGGGAGAGTGCCTGATGGCTGTGCGGAAGCTTTTGACCTATCTGCCGGGAAGCTATCTGGAAAAGGCCCCTGTGATCAATCGGGAGACCCATAAGGAGTCCGCCGGATTTTCAGTGAACAAGGTGTTTGAAAAGATCAAGCTGCGCAAAAGGCATTCCGAGAAGGATGTGGAAAATCCCTGTGCCTGCCTGACTGATATGGTTCCGGACAATTCCCGAATTGCCTATGATGTCAAGAAGGTGATTGGCTGCATTGCCGATGAGGGCAGCTTTTTCGAGGTGCAGAAGGAGTTTGCCCCAAATATTGTGGTGGGCTTTGCCAGAATGGATGGAGAAAGCGTGGGCTTTGTGGCCAATCAGCCCAACCAGATGTGCGGCTCCCTGGATTATCATGCTTCAGACAAAATGGCCCGCTTTATCCGTTTCTGCGACTGTTTTAACATTCCCTTGATTACGCTGGTGGATGTACCCGCTTTCCTGCCGGGAACCGCACAGGAGCATAACGGCATCATCCGCCACGGAGCCAAGGTGCTTTACGCTTATTCGGAAGCCACTGTGCCCAAAATCACCCTGATCATGCGAAAGGCCTACGGCGGAGCCTACATTGCCATGAATTCCAAGGAGATGGGAGCGGATATGGTGTTCGCATGGCCTATTGCGGAGATTGCAGTTATGGGGGCGGACGGCGCCGTGAATATTGCCTTTAAAAGGAAGATTAAGGCATCCGCAGACCCTGAGGCCATGCGCGCCCAGTGCAAGAAGGAATATGAGGAACGCTTCTTGAATCCCTATGTGGCAGCCTCCAGAGGGTATGTGAATGAAGTGATCAAGCCGGAGGAATCCAGAGAGAAGATAAAGCATGCCCTTAAGATGCTTCGGACGAAAAAAGCGGAACAGCCGCAGAAGAAGCACGGCAATATTCCGCTTTAACAATATCCGTTGAACATCATGCCGCTGTAGACTGCGGCATTATAGGGGCTGATAAAATTATGGCCTGGATTTTTATAGGCCACCACCTTTTTCTCCACATACTGCATGGGATTTAAGGAAATTTGATTGCTCTTTCGAAGGAGACGGCTGCAGAAGCTTTTAAGGAAGGCAAAGGTTTGTGCTGCGTCCGGGGACTGCCCTGCCGTCTCATGCAGAAGCTGACGGTTTACTTGGACAGTGCCGTCCGGCGTAAGGTTCAGGCCGGAGGACTTCATGGAGCTTTCATAGTCGGAAGCAATTCCCTCAAACTCGTGTATCAGCTGGCTGCTCTTTGCCTGGGTGTTCTGGAAGGAGGCAGCAGCCCGAAGAAAAGCGTTGTATCCGCCCATCAGCTGTGTGATATTGTCAGTAAGAGAATCAATGTCTGTTTTCAATCCAATGCGCACGCTTTCGGCCTCTGATGTGACGCCCTTTAAATTGACCTCAAAAAGATTTTCAATGTGAAAATGGTTTGTGGGAGAGCTTTGTCTCTGCCCGTTTATGGAGTAGACTGCGTCTGCAGCCTTGCTGGAAATATTGTCAAGACCCAGGTAGGCTACTGTGCCGGGGGTTTTGCTGGTATGGTCATCATTGACTTTAAAAATATCTGTTTTTCCCTGGGGAATGCCGGTGGCCTCCGACGTAAGCACAAGAGAGGTCCGGGAGGACGACTCCGCAAGAGAGGCTTTTACGCCGATGGCAGAATTGTTGATCAGGCGGGCAATGCGTTCCTGCAGCTGCCTGTTGGTTTCCGTGCCATCCAGAGTAAATTGAAATTCATAGCTCATGTCTCCGGCAGTGATGTCAAAGGAATAGGTGCCAGGAGAAAAGGAAATCTTTGTATCTTCCAAAAACAGCCCCGTGTTTTGCTGGGGGGAAGCCAGCGCGTGTACCTCAATTTCAAAACAGGGCGACTCGGCTTCCGAATCATGGGGGCCGATATAGGAGGCGGTGACAAGCTCCGGATTGGAAGAAAATGCGCTTTTTTTGCTCAGAAGGCCGCCTTCCTCCAAGCCCCCCAGAAGCGCAATGGTGTTGTGCAGCTGGCGGGCGTTTTCCTTTAAAGCCACCACATACTGCTTCGTTTCCTGATTTGTGGTGGGAAGATACCACGGAGCTTCCTTGTTGAGCTTAACCATGGAATTATAAATGCTCCTCAGCTCACTGCTTTTGTGGGCGTCAAAGCGCGTCAGGCCCTTTGGGGCGTAAGATGCAAGATAGTGATTGTAAACTGCCGCAAGAGCTGCTCCCATGGCTGTGCCTCCTTTCCTCATAATCTGATTTTAGCATAAAATATAAGAAGAAACAAGGGAAAGCGGGGATTGCCCCGAAAAAGCAGCGCTGTAAAATTTTAAGTTGAATTTTACAGTTTTTTTGTATATACTAAATGTAGTAAAAGCGTGCATCAGGAAAGGAGACGGGTTACATGGCGAATATTTTACCAGTATCTGATTTGAGAAATTATAATGAAGTTCTAAAGAATTGCAGGATTGGGGAACCGGTGTTTTTGACGAAAAATGGCAGAGGGCGTTTTGTGGTGCTTGATATAGAGGATTATGAGCGTGATCGTGCAGAGAAAAAGCTGTTAATGAAGCTGCAGGAGGCGGAAGAGGCAGTGAAAGACGGTGAAGGCTGGCTCAGCCTGGACGAATTAAAAGCACTTGTGGGGGAATAGGCTATGCTGAAATTACGAATCAACCCGTTAGTTGCAACGGATTTAAAAGAAATTCGTGATTATATTGCTGAAGATAATCCGGAATACGCTGCAAATACGATCAAAGAAATTTATGGTAAATTTGAGAATATTCAAATGTTTCCGGAAATAGGTGCTGATCTCTCCAAAAGAGTCAGTTTTCGAACAGATTATAAGTACGCGGTTTGGAAAAATTATGTGATCCTTTATAAGGCAGGGAAAGAGTATGTTGAGATTTACCGGGTGGTAAATCGGTATAGGGATATTATGAGGATTTTTGAATAAGTACCTATATGTATGGCAGGATGGATATCAAAAGCGGGGATTGCCCTGAAAAAACAGTTGACGGAAGCGTCCTGCTGTGTTATAGTATTCAAACGAGATAAGATTTAGGTCTTTTTTTTATGCTTAAATTTATAAAGCATACTTGATTAAAAAAGAACAGAAAATACGTGGAGGTAGCAAAAATGCGTACAAAAATCACCTTAGCATGTACAGAATGCAAGCAGCGTAACTACAATACTACCAAGGATAAGAAAACTCATCCCGACAGAATGGAAATCAAGAAATATTGTAGATTCTGCAGAACCCATACACTGCACAAGGAAACAAAATAATCAGCCGTTCTAATTTTGGGAGGTCGAAATGGGAGATTCCAAAGAAAAGCAGGCACGTCCCAGCTTTTTTAAGGGCGTCAAAGCTGAATTCAAGAAAATTTCATGGCCGGACAGACAGTCTTTGTTAAAGCAGTCTGTGGCGGTTGTTGCAATTTCGGTGGTACTGGGAGTTATCATTGCCATACTGGATTTCGTGATCCAGAACGGTGTGAATTTCTTAACATCATTATAGAGCGAGGTTGATTGTATGGCAGAGGCAAAATGGTATGTAGTGCATACCTATTCAGGATATGAAAACAAAGTCAAAGCCAATATTGAGAAGACCATCGAGAACAACAAGCACCTTGCAGAACAGATTTTGGAAGTCAGAGTTCCCATGCAGGATGTGGTGGAAATCAAGAACGGTGTGAAAAAGACCGTTCCCAAGAAGATGTTTCCGGGCTATGTGCTTCTCAATATGGAAATGAACGACGACACATGGTATGTTGTGCGCAACACCCGCGGCGTTACGGGCTTTGTGGGACCGGGAAGCAAGGCAGTCCCGCTCACTGAGGCTGAGATGAAGCCTCTTGGCATCAAGACGGAAAATGTCTCCATTGATTTCGCAGAGGGAGACAGTATCGCAGTGGTGGCCGGTGTCTGGAAGGATACCGTGGGCGTGGTGCAGAAGCTGGACTACGGCAAGCAGACGGCTACCATCAACGTGGAGCTGTTTGGCAGAGAGACCCCTGTGGAGATCAGCTTTGCGGAGGTCAGAAAACTTTAATTTTGATATTTTCCCGGTTTTCGGCGAAAAGCCGGACCGGTAAAGTATAAATACGGCGCTTGAAAAGGCCGCCGTATGGCTGGGCTTTGCGCCCGGCGGCAGTGGGAGCAGGGCAGCAAAAAAAGACCCTGCGCCGGATTACCACATTATAGGAGGTGCCGCAATGGCAAAGAAAGTAGAAGGATACATCAAATTACAGATTCCTGCCGGCAAAGCAACACCGGCTCCGCCAGTTGGTCCCGCACTTGGACAGCATGGCGTGAACATCGTTGAATTTACCAAGCAGTTCAACGCAAGAACAGCAGACAAGGGTGATGTGATCATCCCTGTAGTGATTACTGTGTACGCAGACAGAAGCTTCAGTTTCGTTACCAAGACTCCGCCTGCAGCAGTACTTTTGAAGAAGGCCTGCAACCTGAAATCAGGCTCCGCAGTACCCAACAAGACCAAGGTGGCTTCCATCTCCAAGGCAAAGCTTCAGGAGATTGCCGAGCTGAAAATGCCCGATTTAAACGCGGCCAGCCTCGAGGCAGCCATGAGCATGATTGCAGGTACCGCGCGCAGCATGGGTATTACTGTAGAGGATTAGTGAAAACAAAATAATTTGGGAGACAATTGAATGATTGTCGTTGGAACCTAGGAGGTAAAAGAATGAAACATGGTAAGAAATATGTTGAGGCTGCAAAGCTTGTAGACCGCACAACATTATATGAGCCTGCGGAAGCAATTGCGCTTGTAAAAAAGACTGCAACCGCGAAATTTGATGAGACCGTTGAAGTGCATATCAGAACCGGCTGCGACGGACGTCATGCAGAGCAGCAGATCCGCGGCGCGGTGGTGCTGCCCAACGGAACCGGCAAGACGGTGCGCGTTCTTGTATTTGCAAAGGGTGATAAAGTAAGTGAAGCAGAAGCGGCTGGCGCTGATTATGTGGGAGGAGAGGAGCTCATCCCCAAAATCCAGAACGATGGCTGGCTTGACTTTGATGTAGTGGTGGCAACCCCTGACATGATGGGTGTTGTAGGTCGTCTGGGTAAAGTGCTTGGACCCAAGGGTTTGATGCCCAATCCCAAGGCTGGTACGGTAACCATGGATGTGGCGAAGGCCATCGCCGATATCAAAGCAGGTAAGATTGAGTACAGACTGGACAAGACCAACATTGTGCATGTTCCCGTAGGAAAGGTTTCCTTTACAGAGGAGGCTCTTCAGGAAAACTTCAATGCACTGATGGAGGCCATTGTGAAGGCAAAGCCCAGCGCAGTGAAGGGACAGTACTTAAGAAGCATTACCCTTACCAGCACAATGGGACCTGGCGTAAAGGTAAGCGTAGCTGGGTACTAAGCGTAATAGTAAAAGAAGCGCCACAGGGGGTTGACATAAGACAGCCCCTGTGGTATTCTCTATAAGGTTAGAAACCGAACCGAAGACAGCAGGTGCGAGGGAGACCGAGCGTAAGTCCTGCCGAGGAGAAGGATACACATTGATTGCAGTACATCGATTACGTTATCTCTCTGAGTCTTCAGGGAGCTTTTTTTAGCTCTTAAATCTAAAAGGAGGTAAAGAAATGGCAAAGATTGAATTAAAACAGCCCATTGTGGAAGAAATTTCATCCAGCATCAAAGACGCACAGTCTGTCGTGCTGGTTGATTACCGCGGGCTTACTGTGGAGCAGGATACCCAGCTGCGCAAGAATCTTCGCGAAGCAGGAGTGACCTACAAGGTTTACAAAAACACCCTGATGAACTTTGCGTTCAAGGGAACAGACTGCGAAGGCCTGCTGCAGTATCTGGAAGGCCCCAGCGCAGTGGCAATCTCCACAGACGACGCAACGGCGCCTGCCAGAATACTGGCACAGTTTGCAAAGACGGCCAACAAGCTTGAAATTAAGGCCGGCATGGTGGAAGGCACTGTATATGACGCGAACGGAATGGCTTCCATTGCGGAAATTCCTTCCAGAGACGTGCTGCTTTCCAGATTGCTGGGAAGCATGAAGAGCCCTATTACCAATTTCGCACGCGTTATGAACCAGCTGGCGGAAAAAGGCGGAGCAGCTGCCTGCGAAGCGCCTGCTTCTGAGGAAGCGCCTGCAGCAGAATAATGCGATTTGAAAGAAGAACCAAGTAAAACAAACAGAGATTCAATAAAATGGAGGAAATGAAAATGGCTAAATTAACAGCGCAGGAACTGATTGATGCGATCAAAGAGTTGTCCGTATTGGAATTGAATGATCTTGTAAAGGCTTGCGAGGAGGAATTCGGCGTATCTGCAGCAGCAGGCGTGGTAGTTGCAGCTGCAGCGGGCCCTGCTGAGGCGGCAGAGGAGAAGACCGAGTTTGACGTAGAGCTGACTGAGATCGGCTCCGAGAAGGTTAAGGTTATCAAGGTTGTTCGTGAAGCAACCGGACTTGGCCTGAAGGAGGCAAAGGATCTGGTAGACAGCGCTCCTAAGGTATTGAAGGAAGCAGCAACCAAGGAAGAGGCTGAGGAGATCAAGAAGAAGCTTGAGGAAGTTGGCGCTAAGGTTACCCTTAAGTAATCGGTCTGCCATCAAGGTAATAATAAATATAACAAAAAGCAGTTTCTCAAAAGCGTGGAAACTGCTTTTTGTTATATTTATTTCAAAAATTTTCCTTGACCCAGTTTTTGTTTTGTGTTAGTATGGATGGTGCACTATTGTGCGGTGCTATGCTTATCAGAAAGAACGGGGTGAATGTCAATGGAAAAAAACAGAATACGTCCGATTGCCGGCAACCGGGTTATGCGTATGAGTTATTCAAGACAAAAAGAGGTTTTGGAGATGCCCAACCTGATCGAAGTCCAGAAGGATTCCTATCAGTGGTTTTTAGACGAAGGCTTGAAGGAAGTTTTCGACGACATCTCTCCCATTGCCGATTACAGCGGCTCTTTGAGTTTGGAATTTGTAGATTTTGAACTGTGCAGGAACGATGTAAAATATTCTATTGAGGAATGCAAGGAAAGAGATGCAAATTATGCCGCTCCCCTGAAGGTCAGGGTTCGCCTCTACAACAAGGAGAAAGAGGAAATCAGCGAGCATGAAATTTTTATGGGCGATCTTCCTTTGATGACAGACACCGGTACCTTTATCATCAATGGCGCAGAGCGTGTCATTGTAAGCCAGCTGGTTCGTTCCCCCGGTATTTACTATGCCATCGGGCATGACAAGATCGGGAAAAGACTTTTTTCCTGTACTGTAATCCCCAACCGTGGCGCGTGGCTGGAATATGAAACGGATTCCAATGACGTTTTTTATGTAAGAGTGGACAGGACCCGTAAGGTGCCTATCACTGTGCTGATCAGAGCGCTGGGAATTGGAACCAACGACGAGATCAGAGAGGTATTCGGCGACGAGCCCAAGATTGAAGCAAGCTTTGCAAAGGACACTGCTGAGAATTATCAGGAGGGTCTGTTAGAGTTATACAAAAAAATCCGTCCCGGAGAGCCTTTGAGCGTAGAAAGTGCGGAAAGTCTCATCAACGCTATGTTCTTTGACCCCCGCAGATACGATCTGGCCAAGGTGGGAAGATATAAATTCAATAAAAAGCTGGCCTTGAAAAACCGGATCAGGAATCAGGTTCTGGCAGCAGATGTGGTGGATCCTTCCACAGGAGAGGTTCTTGCTTCTGCGGGAGATAAGGTGAGTGCGGAGCTGGCTGACACCATCCAGAATGCGGCTGTTCCCTTTGTTTATGTGCAGACCGAGGAAAGAAACGTAAAGGTTCTCTCCAATATGATGGTTGACATCACAAGCTTTGTAGACTGCAATCCCAAGGATTTTGGGATTCATGAGCGGGTTTATTATCCCGTTCTGGCACAGATTATTGAGGAATTTGGAGACGACGCCGAGAAGCTGGCGGAGGCTATCAAAAAGAACGTGCATGAGCTTGTGCCTAAGCATATCACAAAGGAAGATATCATTGCTTCCATCAATTATAACATGCACCTGGAATATGGCCTGGGCAATGACGACGATATCGACCACCTGGGCAACAGACGTATCCGTGCTGTGGGCGAGCTTCTGCAGAATCAGTACAGAATCGGTCTTTCCAGAATGGAGAGAGTTGTCAGAGAGCGTATGACAACCCACGACGCTGAGGACATTTCGCCCCAGTCTTTGATTAATATTAAGCCTGTCACCGCTGCGGTGAAGGAATTCTTTGGTTCCTCCCAGCTGTCACAGTTTATGGATCAGAACAATCCTCTGGGTGAGCTGACCCACAAGAGGCGTCTGTCGGCGTTAGGCCCCGGCGGTCTGTCCAGAGACAGGGCAGGATTTGAGGTCCGGGACGTGCATTATTCCCACTATGGAAGAATGTGCCCCATTGAGACGCCTGAGGGACCTAATATCGGTCTGATCAACTCCCTGGCAAGCTATGCCCGTATCAACGAGTATGGCTTTGTGGAGGCGCCTTATCGTAAAATTGATAAATCAGACCCGGCAAACCCCAGGGTAACGGAAGAGGTTGTCTACATGACTGCCGATGAAGAGGACAATTATCATGTGGCACAGGCAAACGAAGCTCTGGATGCGGACGGGCATTTTGTGCGGAATACCGTTTCCGGCCGTTACAGAGAGGAAACCCAGGAATACCCCAAGGCAATGTTCGATTATATGGATGTGTCCCCTAAGATGGTATTTTCTGTGGCTACCGCATTGATTCCCTTCTTGGAGAATGACGATGCAAACCGTGCGCTGATGGGTTCCAACATGCAGCGTCAGGCGGTGCCCCTTCTGACCACGGAAGCGCCTGTGGTAGGCACGGGAATGGAAGTGAAGGCAGCTGTGGACTCAGGAGTCTGTGTGGTTGCTCCCAAGGCGGGCACGGTGGATTATGTTTCCTCCAATCTGATCAGAATGACCTGTGACGATGGGGAAAAGGCAGAGTTCCATCTGACCAAGTTTTCCAGAAGCAATCAGTCCAACTGCTACAACCAAAAGCCTATTGTGTGCAAGGGCGATCATGTGGAAGCGGGACAGGTGATTGCGGACGGTCCCTCCACCTCCATGGGAGAGCTTGCTCTTGGCAAGAATCCGCTGATCGGTTTCATGACCTGGGAGGGCTATAACTACGAGGACGCGGTTCTTTTAAGTGAGAGACTTGTGCAGGAGGATGTATATACCTCCGTCCACATTGAGGAATATGAGGCGGAAGCCAGAGACACCAAGCTGGGACCCGAGGAGATTACCCGGGATGTGCCCGGCGTGGGTGACGACGCCCTGAAGGATCTGGACGACAGAGGCATTATCCGTATTGGAGCGGAGGTCCGTGCTGGAGATATCCTGGTGGGCAAGGTGACGCCTAAGGGCGAGACGGAGCTTACCGCAGAGGAGAGACTGCTTCGGGCGATCTTTGGCGAGAAGGCCAGAGAGGTGAGGGATACCTCCTTAAAGGTGCCTCACGGCGAGTACGGCATTGTGGTGGACGCCAAGGTGTTCACCAGAGAAAACAGCGATGAATTGTCCCCCGGTGTAAACCAGTCGGTTCGTATTTATATTGCACAGAAGAGAAAGATTTCCGTGGGCGATAAGATGGCAGGCCGTCACGGCAACAAGGGTGTGGTTTCCCGTGTGCTTCCCGTGGAGGATATGCCCTATCTGCCCAATGGCCGTCCCCTGGATATCGTGCTGAATCCTTTGGGTGTGCCTTCCCGTATGAACATCGGACAGGTGCTGGAGATTCACCTTTCTCTTGCGGCAAAGGCACTGGGCTTTAACGTTGCCACACCGGTATTTGACGGCGCAAACGAGAATGACATCATGGACACTCTGGATTTGGCAAATGATTATGTAAATCTGGAGTGGGAAGAATTTGAGGCAAAGCATAAAGAAGAGCTTCTGCCTGAGGTAATGCAGTATCTGTATGACAACAGGGAGCATAGAAAGCTTTGGAAGGGAGTGCCTATTTCCAGAGACGGAAAGGTGCGCCTGCGGGACGGACGTACGGGAGAATACTTCGACAGCCCTGTAACCATAGGTCATATGCACTACTTAAAGCTGCATCATCTGGTGGATGATAAGATCCACGCCCGTTCTACGGGACCGTACTCCCTTGTGACCCAGCAGCCTCTGGGAGGAAAAGCCCAGTTTGGCGGCCAGCGTTTCGGAGAGATGGAGGTTTGGGCCCTGGAGGCCTACGGTGCGTCCTACACCTTGCAGGAAATTTTGACGGTGAAGTCCGATGATGTGGTGGGCCGTGTAAAGACCTATGAGGCCATCATCAAGGGCGATAATATTCCGGAGCCCGGCATTCCCGAGTCCTTTAAGGTGCTTTTGAAGGAGCTGCAGGCATTGGGCTTGGATGTGAGAGTGCTCCGAGAGGACCAGACCGAGGTTGAAATTATGGAAACCATTGATTACGGTGATACGGATTACCGTTATGAGATGGAAGGTGACCGCAAATATGATGATTATGATAACGGCTCCCTGGGCGAGATGGGTTATCAGGCGCAGGAGTTCGACGAAGAGAGCGGAGAGCTTGTAAATGCTGACGAGGATGATTTTGAAGAAGTCTACGAGGACGACAGCTTTGCAGGCGATGAGGACGAATTTTAAAATCAGAAGGGAGTGCCATTAATGCCAGAAACAAAGAATGAATCTACCTATCAGCCCATGACATTCGATGCCATAAAAATCGGCTTGGCCTCACCGGACAAAATCCGTGAGTGGTCCCATGGCGAGGTGCTGAAGCCGGAAACCATAAATTACAGAACCTTGAAGCCTGAGCGGGATGGTCTGTTCTGCGAGAGGATTTTCGGACCCAGCAAGGACTGGGAGTGCCACTGTGGCAAGTATAAAAAAATCAGATACAAGGGCGTTGTCTGTGACCGCTGCGGCGTTGAGGTGACCAAGTCCAGTGTCCGCAGAGAGAGAATGGGCCACATCGAGCTTGCGGCTCCCGTATCCCATATCTGGTATTTCAAGGGGATTCCCAGCCGCATGGGACTGATTCTGGATCTGTCCCCCAGAGTGCTGGAGAAGGTTTTGTATTTCGCATCCTACATCGTTTTGGACGCCGGAGAATCCAATCTGGAGTACAAGCAGGTGCTGTCGGAGAAGGAATATCAGGACGCAAGGGAGACCTGGGGCAATAAATTCCGTGTAGGCATGGGAGCGGAGGCTATCAAGGAGCTTCTGCAGGCCATCGACCTTGAGGCGGAAGCGGCGGAATTAAAGACGGGACTGAGAGAGTCCTCCGGTCAGAAGCGGGCCAGAATCATAAAGCGCCTTGAGGTAGTGGAGGCCTTCCGCGGCTCGGGAAATAAGCCGGAGTGGATGATCATGGATGTGATTCCGGTGATTCCCCCCGATATCCGCCCTATGGTACAGCTGGATGGCGGACGGTTTGCCACATCCGATTTAAACGATCTGTATCGAAGAATTATCAACAGAAATAATCGTCTGAAGAGGCTTTTGGAGCTGGGCGCGCCTGATATTATCGTGCGCAATGAGAAGAGAATGCTTCAGGAGGCAGTGGACGCCCTGATTGACAATGGCAGAAGAGGACGTCCCGTTACGGGACCGGGCAACAGGGCGTTAAAATCCCTTTCTGATATGTTAAAGGGAAAATCCGGACGGTTCCGCCAGAACCTGTTAGGAAAGCGTGTGGACTACTCCGGACGTTCCGTTATCGTGGTAGGGCCGGAGCTTAAGATTTACCAGTGCGGCCTTCCCAAGGAGATGGCCATCGAGCTGTTCAAGCCCTTTGTGATGAAGGAGCTGGTTGCCAGAGGCATCAGCCAGAATATTAAAAATGCAAAGAAGCTGGTGGAAAGACTTGACACCCAGGTTTGGGATGTGTTGGAGGAGGTGATCAAAGAGCATCCTGTGATGCTTAACCGTGCTCCTACTCTGCACAGACTTGGTATACAGGCTTTTGAGCCCATTTTGGTAGAGGGTAAGGCAATCAAGCTGCATCCTTTGGTGTGTACTGCGTTTAACGCAGACTTTGACGGAGACCAGATGGCAGTGCATCTTCCCCTGTCCGTGGAGGCTCAGGCGGAGTGCCGTTTCCTGCTTTTGTCTCCCAACAACCTGTTAAAGCCCTCGGACGGCGGCCCCGTTGCCGTTCCTTCTCAGGATATGGTTTTGGGAATCTACTATCTGACTCAGGAAAGACCTGGTGCCCTGGGAGAAGGAAAGAGCTTTAGAAATGTGAATGAAGCCATTCTGGCCTATGAAAATCAGGCCCTTACACTGCACTCCAGAATCAAGGTGCGTGTTTCCAAGGTGAATGCCGCCGGGGAGACTGTGACGGGCAATGTGGAATCCACTCTGGGAAGATTTATCTTTAATGAGATACTGCCCCAGGATCTGGGATTTGTAGACCGGAGCATTCCGGAGAACTTCCTGAAGCTGGAAGTGGATTTTCATGTGGGAAAGAAGGGCCTGAAGCAGATTCTGGAGAAGGTCATCAACACCCATGGCGCTTCCAAGACTGCAGAGGTTCTGGACGACGTGAAGGCCATCGGCTACAAGTACTCAACCAAGGCAGCTATGACCGTTTCCATTTCTGATATGACGGTTCCTGAGAAGAAGCCTGAAATGCTGGCGGCTGCCCAGGCCACGGTTGACAAGATTTCTGCAAACTACAGAAGGGGTCTGATCACCGAGGAGGAGAGATACCGTGCGGTGGTGGAAACCTGGAATGAGACGGATAAAGAGCTGACAGAGGTTCTTTTGTCCGGTCTGGATAAATATAATAATATCTTTATGATGGCGGACTCCGGCGCCCGTGGTTCCAACCAGCAGATCAAGCAGCTGGCAGGCATGCGCGGTCTGATGGCAGATACTACGGGACGGACCATTGAGCTTCCCATCAAATCCAATTTCCGTGAGGGATTGGACGTACTGGAGTACTTCATGTCGGCTCACGGCGCCCGCAAGGGTCTGTCCGACACGGCTCTTCGTACCGCTGACTCCGGTTATCTGACCAGACGTATGGTTGACGTATCTCAGGAGCTGATTATCCGTGAGGTTGACTGTGCGGAAGGAAAGGCGGAGATTCCGGGCATGGTGGTGAAGGCCTTCATGGATGGGAAAGAGACCATCGAAAGCCTGAAGGACAGAATTACCGGAAGATATTCCTGTGAGGAGATTAAGGATAGAGACGGCAATGTGATCGTGAAGCGCAACCATATGATCACCCCCAGCCGCGCTGCAAAGATATTGAGCGTGGGTGTGGATGAAAAGGGAGAGCCTGTGGAGGCAGTCAAGATTCGTACCATATTGAACTGCCGTTCCCGCAACGGTATCTGCGCGAAGTGCTACGGTGCAAACATGGCCACCGGAGAGGCAGTGCAGGTGGGTGAGGCTGTAGGTATTATTGCGGCCCAGTCCATCGGAGAGCCCGGTACCCAGCTGACTATGAGAACCTTCCACACCGGCGGCGTGGCCGGCGGCGATATCACTCAGGGTCTTCCCCGCGTGGAGGAGCTTTTCGAGGCCAGAAAGCCCAAGGGACTTGCCATTATTGCAGAGTTTGGCGGCAAGGCGGAGATTCGCGACACCAAGAAAAAGCGCGAGGTCGTGATTACAAACGAAGAGACGGGAGAGACCAAGGCATATCTGATCCCTTATGGCTCCCGGATTAAGATTGTGGACGGCCAGGTGCTGGAGGCAGGTGACGAGCTTACCGAAGGAAGCGTAAACCCTCATGATTTGCTGAAAATCAAAGGAATCCGCGCAGTTCAGGACTATATGCTCAGAGAGGTGCAGAGAGTTTACCGTCTCCAGGGCGTTGATATCGCTGACAAGCATATTGAAGTGATTGTGCGTCAGATGTTAAAGAAGATCCGTGTGGAAAGCAACGGCGACACGGATTTCCTCCCCGGAACCCTGGTGGATGTGCTGGAGTTTGAGGATATGAACGAGGAGCTGATTGCACAGGGCAAGGAGCCTGCGGAAGGAAAGCAGGTGATGCTGGGTATCACAAAGGCGGCGCTTGCCACTAACTCCTTCCTGTCTGCCGCTTCCTTCCAGGAGACCACAAAGGTGCTGACAGAAGCAGCAATTAAGGGCAAGGTAGACCCGTTGATTGGATTAAAGGAAAATGTGATTATCGGTAAACTGATTCCGGCGGGAACCGGCATGAAGCGATATCGCAATACAAGACTCAGCACAGACGAGACAGATACCATTTTGTTTGACGAAAATCTGTCGGAGGAAGAGGAGACCTTAAACTTTGACGATGGTCTGGACTTAAATCAGGAGCCTTCCGATCTGGATGAGTATGAGACTGCGGAGGCAGAGGACGCTGTTTTGGAGTCCACACTTGAAAATCTTTAATAGGGAAACAAAAAATGAGAAACGCTGCGGCAGGAGGTTAGAAACACTGCCGCAGTGTTGCCTTATGGGAAAGGAAGGTAGACCAGGATGAAGGTTTTGGTAACCGGCGTAAAGGGCCAGCTTGGCTTTGATGTAGTCAACGAGCTTACGGAAAGAGGCATTGAGGCCGTGGGGGTGGACATCGACCAGATGGATATCACCGATGCGGCCAGCGTGGACAAGGTGATCAAGGAAGCAGGGCCGGATGCAGTGATTCACTGCGCCGCTTATACTGCGGTGGACGCAGCGGAGGAAAATGAGGAGAGCTGCCGCAGGGTCAATGCGGAGGGAACCCAGAATATAGCTAATATATGCAAAGAGCTGGATATAAAAATGCTGTATATCAGTACGGACTATGTTTTTTCCGGAGAAGGGGAAAGACCCTGGGAGCCGGAGGACGCCTGCGATCCCAAGAGCGTGTACGGGCAGACAAAGTATGAAGGGGAGCTGGCTGTGAAAAACACCCTGGACAAGTATTTTATCGTGCGTATTGCCTGGGTGTTTGGCGTCAACGGAAAGAATTTTATCAAAACCATGCTGAATCTTGCCAAAACCCATGACACCATAAGAGTGGTAAACGATCAGTTCGGGTCACCCACCTACACCTATGATCT
Organism: Candidatus Acetatifactor stercoripullorum; assembly: GCF_944382095.1. Taxonomy (NCBI): domain Bacteria; kingdom Bacillati; phylum Bacillota; class Clostridia; order Lachnospirales; family Lachnospiraceae; genus Acetatifactor; species Candidatus Acetatifactor stercoripullorum. Next base: position 4,263 of record NZ_CALWMU010000012.1, on the reverse strand, counting down.
GGCAAAGCTGCTGGCGGACATGGTGCAGACAGAAAAATACGGTGTTTATCACGCTACCAATGAGGGCGTGTGCTCCTGGTATGAATTTGCCTGTGAGATTTTCAGAAAGGCCAAAGTGCAGGTCAATGTGATCCCTGTTTCTACCGAAGAGTATGGTGCCAAGGCTCCCAGACCCCATAACAGCCGTATGAGCAAGGAAAAGCTTACGGAGAACGGATTTGAAAGGCTGCCTTCCTGGCAGGATGCGTTAGAGCGGTTTCTGAAAAAAATCAGTTGACAACATATTCTCAAACAAGTATACTATCATAGTGTGCACGCGGCTGCATTCTTTTTTCGTGTGCCGCAAACAATAAACCAATATTACAATCAGAAAGAGGTGAAACAGAATGCCAACATTTAACCAGTTAGTAAGAAAAGGACGTCAGACATCTGTAAAGAAGTCTACCGCACCTGCCCTGCAGAAAGGATACAATTCCCTTCACAAGAAGACGACGAATGTTTCCGCTCCTCAGAAGCGTGGTGTGTGTACTGCCGTTAAGACAGCGACTCCTAAAAAGCCTAACTCAGCTCTTAGAAAGATTGCCAGAGTACGTCTTTCCAACGGAATCGAGGTTACCAGCTACATTCCCGGCGAAGGCCACAATCTGCAGGAGCACAGCGTTGTTTTGATCCGCGGCGGCCGTGTTAAGGATCTTCCCGGTACCAGATACCACATCATTCGTGGTACCCTTGATACCGCAGGTGTTGCCAACAGAAAGCAGGCTCGTTCCAAGTACGGCGCTAAGAGACCTAAGGACGCTAAGAAATAAGGTATGATGAAGTACCACAACAACGAAACTAAGAAAAGTGTTGGAATTCTGTAATGCAGATATAACAGCGCGAACACTTGGGGAAACACATGTGAGTACCGATGATCTATTTCATGTCGGCCAAAATGGCCGGCCGCATTGATAAGGAGGGAAGAAACGTGCCGCGTAAGGGACATATTCAAAAAAGAGATGTATTGGCAGATCCTTTATACAACAACAAGGTGGTAACCAAGCTGATCAACAACATTATGCTGGACGGCAAAAGAGGGGTTGCCCAGAAGATTGTATACGGCGCATTTGCCAAGGTAGAAGAGAAGTCCGGCAAGCCGGCTCTCGAAGTATTTGAAGAGGCAATGAACAATATCATGCCTGTTTTGGAAGTTAAGGCCAGACGTATCGGTGGCGCTACCTATCAGGTGCCCATCGAGGTGAGAGCTGACAGACGTCAGGCTCTGGGTCTGCGCTGGCTGACTATGTTTGCCCGCAAGAGAAGTGAAAAGACCATGGTGGACAGACTGGCCAACGAAATTCTGGATGCTGCCAACAATACCGGTGCAGCCGTTAAGAGAAAAGAAGACGTGCACAAGATGGCAGAAGCAAACAAGGCTTTCGCTCATTACAGATTTTAGGGCGGAGATTTTCAGGTTTTTTAAAAATATAGGAGGAAAAAATCTTGGCTGGAAGAGAATATCCCTTAGAGAGAACCAGAAATATCGGTATTATGGCTCATATCGATGCGGGTAAGACCACATTGACCGAGCGTATTCTGTATTATACTGGCGTTAACTACAAGATTGGTGATACTCATGAGGGTACTGCGACCATGGACTGGATGGAGCAGGAACAGGAAAGAGGCATTACCATCACATCAGCTGCTACCACCTGCCACTGGACACTGGAAAAAGAAACCAAGCCCATGCCTGGCGCGCTGGAGCACCGTATCAATATTATTGACACTCCTGGCCACGTTGATTTCACTGTAGAAGTAGAGCGTTCTCTCCGTGTATTGGATGGAGCTGTTGGCGTGTTCTGCGCAAAGGGCGGTGTTGAGCCCCAGTCTGAGAACGTATGGCGTCAGGCTGATACCTACAATGTGCCTCGTATGGCTTTCATCAATAAGATGGACATTCTGGGTGCAAACTTCTACGGTGCAGTGGAACAGATCAGAACCAGACTTGGAAAAAATGCGATTATCCTTCAGCTGCCCATCGGTAAAGAAGATGACTTCAAGGGAATTATCGACCTGTTTGAAATGAAGGCATATATCTACAATGATGACAAGGGCGATGACATTACCGTAACCGATGATCTGGGTGATATGAAGGACGACGCAGAGCTGTACCGCTCTGAGCTGATTGAGAAGATCTGCGAGCTGGATGACGATCTGATGATGCAGTATCTGGAGGGCGAGGAGCCTTCTGTTGAAGATTTGAAGAGAGTGCTTCGCAAGGCCACCTGTGAGTGTGCCGCGATTCCCGTATGCTGTGGTTCCGCATACCGCAACAAGGGCGTACAGAAGCTTCTGGACGCTATTTTGGAGTATATGCCTGCACCGACCGATATCCCGGCTATTAAGGGCGTGGATTTAGACGGTAATGAGGTGGAGAGACATTCTTCCGACGAGGAGCCTTTCTCCGCACTGGCGTTTAAGATCATGGCGGACCCCTTTGTTGGAAAGCTTGCGTTCTTCCGTGTATATTCCGGAACCATGAATTCCGGTTCCTACGTTTTGAACGCTACAAAGGACAAGAAGGAGCGTGTGGGACGTATCCTGCAGATGCACGCAAATAAGCGGGCAGAGCTGGATAAGGTTTACTCCGGCGACATTGCTGCGGCAGTAGGCTTTAAGTTTACCACCACCGGCGATACTATCTGCGACGACCAGCATCCCGTGATTCTGGAGTCCATGGAATTCCCTGAGCCTGTTATTGAGCTGGCTATTGAGCCTAAGACAAAGGCAGGACAGGGCAAGATGGGTGAAGCTCTGGCAAAGCTTGCAGAGGAGGATCCCACTTTCCGTGCCCATACAAATCAGGAGACTGGACAGACCATTATCGCTGGTATGGGAGAGCTGCATCTGGAGATTATCGTTGACCGTCTGCTTCGCGAATTTAAAGTGGAGGCAAACGTAGGCGCTCCCCAGGTTGCTTATAAGGAGGCCTTTACCAAGGCTGTGGAGGTAGACTCCAAGTATGCAAAGCAGTCCGGAGGACGTGGACAGTATGGACATTGTAAGGTGAAATTTGAGCCCCTGGAGGCAAACTGCGAGAAGTTTGACTTTGATCCCAAGGCCAATGTGCTGATCAACGATCCGCCTACTCTGTTGTTTGAATCCACTGTTGTGGGCGGCGCCATTCCCAAGGAATATATTCCTGCGGTTGGCGAGGGTATCCAGGAAGCTGCCCGCGCAGGTATCCTGGGAGGCTTCCCCGTGCTTGGCATTCATGCAAATGTGTACGACGGTTCCTATCACGAGGTTGACTCCTCTGAGATGGCGTTCCACATTGCAGGTTCCATGGCATTTAAAGAGGCAATGCAGAAAGCAAATCCTGTGCTTTTAGAGCCCATCATGAAGGTTGAGGTTACCATGCCTGAGGAATATATGGGCGATGTAATCGGTGACTTAAACTCCCGCCGTGGACGCGTGGAGGGTATGGATGACATCGGAGGCGGCAAGATGGTGAGAGCTTTCGTGCCCCTTGCTGAGATGTTCGGCTACTCCACAGACCTTCGTTCCAGAACCCAGGGACGCGGCAACTATTCCATGTTCTTCGAGAAATATGAGCCCGTGCCCAAGAACGTACAGGAGAAGGTTTTGGCTGCAAAAAGCAAGTAAATAAAAGCAGGCAAATATATGAAAAATAACTTGAAAAACCTCTGATTATTTAATATAATCAGAGGTAGCCGAGTTAACGATTGCCGGATACGGAAAATGACGGTCCGGCAGGAAAAATAATATGTGTTATCATTTTAAGGAGGACATTCATAATGGCTAAAGCTAAATTTGAAAGAACTAAGCCCCATTGTAACATTGGTACCATTGGTCACGTTGACCATGGCAAGACCACTCTGACCGCTGCAATTACCAAGGTTCTTCATGAGAGACTTGGCACTGGTGAGGCAGTGGCATTCGAGAACATCGACAAGGCTCCCGAAGAGAGAGAGCGTGGTATCACCATTTCCACCGCACACGTTGAGTATGAGACCGAGAAGAGACATTACGCACACGTTGACTGCCCTGGCCATGCTGACTATGTAAAGAACATGATCACTGGTGCAGCACAGATGGACGGCGCTATTCTGGTTGTTGCTGCAACCGACGGCGTTATGGCTCAGACCAAGGAGCACATCCTTCTGTCCCGTCAGGTAGGCGTTCCTTATATTGTTGTTTTCCTGAACAAGTGTGATATGGTAGACGATCCTGAGCTGATCGAGCTGGTTGAGATGGAAGTTA
>NZ_CALWMU010000011.1:0-70534 GCF_944382095.1 Candidatus Acetatifactor stercoripullorum | reverse complement strand
TACAATAATTGCAGATTTGATTCCGTCTTTTGCCATAGCTTTGAACAGGAAACCTCTGAATATCAGCTCTTCGATAATTTCATCTAGGTCGATGTGGTTTTCAAGAAGAGTAAGAAACTGAGGTTTGTCGGATTCAAAAATTTCCTGACAATCTTCAAAAATATCTGCCAAAGTGAGCTGCTTTTGTGTTATCATAATAGTGTCTCCTTTCGGGATGTGATTTATGGTTTTCAGCAACTCCATTATACCACAAACCGTGAGGAGATTTTTATTTTTAGCAACAAAAGAATCCCGTATTTATGCGGATTCTGGCGTTTCGCAAACGCCTATATAAATAATGATAAAAAGGATGATGTAATTATCATAACATATTATGTGTCTGGTGCAGGTCCAACTGGTATGGTTCCGCGTCCTGGTGTTACAATATATTTAGCTGGAGAAAATGAATTTTGTCTTGCAGAGGATATGATAGCAGATGCTGAAGAAAATATATCGCAAAAAGATATGAAAAATTTAAAGATGATGCTTTTGTGATGTATGGGCATGATATTATAATTTATATACAAATACTTTTCTATTAAAGTAAAGTTTGAAAAAATATGACTGTATCAAATCAAACAGGAGTTGAAAGAAGCAGACAAAAGAGAGGGAGAGATTTATTTTATGAAAAAGAACATTATAATGCTTTTATTTGTGGGTATTTTTTGTATGCAGATCACAGGCTGTGCTATGGCGGCTGATGACTTGATTTACGGAACGGAAACGGTGCTGCAGGGCAGTGACGGATACAGAGAATTTACGGGGGAAGATGTCCACAGCCCGTTGATTGTATTTCCGGACAAAGAAATAGAAAGTATTTCAGAGGAATTTTACTATGAGTTCAGAGATGAAATATTTTCCCCTGTCTGTCAGATTTATTTGAAAAAGGAATACAATACGGATGAATTTACAAAGGAAATGGAGAGACTGGCCGCAGAGCAGCTAAGCTATGCGGGACAGACGAACCAGCTGTATTTTGATAAAGATAATTTCTCCAGTGAAGCATATGTGGCTTTGGCGGATTGGTCAGACAGGTACGAGTACGCCATTATAATGGAGGATGCCAGCACTATCCTGTATGTTTATCTTGAAAACATGACAAGGGATGATCTGCATATGGACGAAACCTATTTGCCAGCCTATTTTCAGGATAATAACCAGTCAGAAAGTACAGAGGAAAGCATGGCGGCAGAGCACAGAAGCTTTTACGCATTTAAAATCGGCAGTCAATATGTGGACTGTATGGATTTGGTAAATACGGAATCTGTTTGAACGGTTATCGGATTCTGACGATCTGCATTGGAATTACATTGACCAGACAGGAGATATACAGATTGGATGGGCTCTTGAGTAGGAAAATATATGAAGGATACCTCCACGGTAAACAAATATTATGGTGTATTAGGAGTTTATCAATAGTCCTTGTTTCTTGCCCCCGTGTGGACCTGCGTGGTACAATGAACCGAAAGGCGGTTTTAGCTATGAAAGAAAAATCCGGCGCGCCAAAGGAAATACAGATCCGTGGCGCAAGAGTACATAATCTGAAAAATATTGATGTGAATGTGCCGTTAAATCAAATTGTAGGCATTGCCGGCGTGTCAGGCTCGGGGAAATCCTCCCTGGCCCTGGGCGTGCTGTATGCCGAGGGCTCAAGACGCTACCTGGAGGCTTTGTCCACCTACACCAGAAGGCGCATGACCCAGGCTGCAAAGGCGGATGCGGATCAGGTGCTGTACGTTCCGGCGGCGCTGGCCCTACACCAGCGGCCCGGGGTTCCCGGTATCCGCAGTACCTTTGGCACGGGAACGGAGCTTTTAAACAATCTCAGGCTGATGTTTTCCAGGCTGTCCAGCCATCGCTGCCCGAATGGCCATTATGTGGAGCCTACGCTGGCAGTGGCGGCGGAGCAGGAGCTGACCTGCCCGGAGTGCGGCGTGGCCTTTTTTGCCCCGGGGGCGGAGGAGCTGGCCTTTAACAGCCAGGGAGCCTGCCGTACCTGTGGGGGAACGGGCATTGTGCGCACTGTGGACAGGGATTCCCTTGTGCCGGACGAATCCCTTACCATTGACGAAGGCGCTGTGGCGCCGTGGAATTCGCTCATGTGGTCGTTGATGACCGACGTCTGCAGGGAGATGGGAGTGCGCACGGACGTGCCTTTCCGGGATTTGACGGATCAGGAAAAGGATATGGTCTATAACGGGCCTGCGGAAAAAAAGCATATTCTGTATCATTCCAAAAACAGCAATCAGGCCGGAGAGCTTGATTTTACTTATTACAATGCAGTTTATACCGTGGAAAACGCCCTGGCCAAGGTCAAGGATGAAAAGGGCATGAAGCGGGTGGAAAAGTTTTTGAAGGAGGATGTGTGCCCGGACTGCGGCGGCACACGCTTATCCCAGGCGGCAAGGGCCCCAAGGCTACGGGGAATCGGACTGGATGAGGCCTGTAAAATGTCCTTAAGCCAGCTGATAAAGTGGGTGGAGGAAGTGCCTGCTTCCCTTCCGGAAGAAATGCGCCCTATGGCGAAGAGCATTTGCCAGTCCTTTTTTGTGGTGGCCAGGCGGCTTATGGAGCTTGGCCTTGGCTATCTGACCCTTGACCGGGCTGCCTCCACCTTATCCACCGGAGAACGACAGCGGATGCAGCTGGCTCGGGCAGTGAGAAACCGCACTACAGGGGTGCTGTATGTGCTGGACGAGCCCTCCATTGGACTGCATCCCTCCAATCTTGTGGGTCTGACCCGGGTCATGCAGGACCTGGTGTCGGACGGAAACTCGGTGCTTCTGGTAGACCATGATACCCAGGTTTTAAGAGAGGCCGATTGGATCATAGAGCTGGGGCCAGGGGCCGGGGCGGAGGGAGGAGAGGTGGTGGCTTCGGGCGCCATAGCCGATATTGCGGATAATGAAAAATCCAAAATCGGTCCCTTTCTCTCTGGCGCGGCTCAGGTCCAGGTCAGACAGTGCGCAGCGGAGGATGAAATATTTGAACTGGGGAAAATTCATTTGTCCACCGGCGCCATTCACACGGTGCATCCGCTGGAGGTGGAGATTCCGAAGGGACGGCTCACTGTGGTGACGGGAGTGTCAGGTTCCGGAAAAACCACCCTGATTCTGGAAAGCCTGATTCCTGCGCTGGAGGCGGCCTGTCAGGGGAAAAAGCTCCCTGAGCATGTGCGTTTGATAGAGGCGGAGGGGATTGAGAGGGTCAAGCTCATTGACGCCGCTCCCATCGGCATAAACGTGCGCTCCACGGTGGCTACCTATGCCAATGTGCACGACGAGCTGCGGAAAATTTATGCAAAAACCCCGGATGCCAGGAATCTTGGTTTTAAGGCGGGAGATTTTTCCTATAATACGGGCAGACTGCGCTGTCCGGTGTGCGACGGAACCGGGGTGATCAGCCTGGACGTGCAGTTTCTGCCGGATGTGGAGATTCCCTGTCCGGACTGCCGGGGCTCCCGGTATGCAAGGGAGGCGGCCCGGATACGGTATCAAAAGAAATCGGGACAGGCGTACTCCCTTCCCGGGCTGATGGCTATGGATATCAACAGGGCTTTGGAGGCCTGCGGAGATTTAAAAATCGTCCGTCAGCGTCTGCAGGTGTTAAAAAGTCTGGGACTGGGGTATTTGACCTTGGGAGAGGCAACACCCAGTCTATCCGGCGGGGAAGCCCAGCGGCTGAAGCTGGCAAGCGAGATGGGAAGGGGACAGTGGGATACGGTGTTTGTATTTGACGAGCCCACCATCGGGCTTCATCCTTTGGATGTGCAGACGCTGCTTAAGGTATTCCAGACCCTGATAGAAAACGGCGCGACGGTGATTGTAATCGAGCATGATCTGGACGTGATCCGAAATGCGGACTATATGATTGATATGGGACCGGGAGGCGGAGAAGAGGGAGGGAGAATCATTGCGGTGGGAACTCCCTCCCGGATCGCCCAAAATCCCGACAGTATAACGGGAAGCTATTTGACCTTTCCCAGGAGAAGCTCATAAATTTCCTTTGTGCTCTCTGCGTCCGGCCCGTTTAAGACTACTGTTTCGCCGTTTACCTTAAGTACAACGCAGGCATCGCAGTCCACAAAGGAGTACCGGGTGTAATTTCCGTACAGCTCATTGTAAAAGGAGCCCAGTGACATTTTAAAATTGCCAAAACCATTGGTTCTTGTGCCGGACACACTGTGGGAGGGGTCCTGCTCAAAGTATGTGATTTCCTCGATCTCTTCATAGCTTATGGTGAGATCCTCCCAATTTCCTGTTTCAATGGTAAAGGAGGTGTCCCCGTATGCGATTTCCATATTTCCTGTAAACAGGACGTAGAAAAGATACAGGGCCACGGCGCACAGGATTCCTATGGTCAGCGCAGCGCTTTTGGGCTTTGTCCTTCCGTTTTTTTCCACTTTCCCTTCCTTTACCTGTCTTTTGTAATAGACATAGGAGTAAATACAGGGAATCAGCACGGCTGCCACAATGAGCAGGGGGAAGACAGCGGCAGAAAGGAAAAGGGAAAAAGAGTCGGACAGGCGAATGCTGGCAAAAAAGCCGCAGACCATCATGAAAAGGCCGCAGACCACCCAGACCTTTCCGCCCAGCCTGTGGGTGGCGTTCCAGTTTTCCTCGTTTTGCAGCGTCCATTTGATACGGATGCCCATGGTGCTGTTTTGCCGGAATTTGGGAAAATAATTGCCGCATACTACAAACAGCAGGCCGAATCCGAAACACATAAGAGTCATCAGCACATAAGAGGCGTCGGTCTCTGAAAGAGCCATATAGGTGCAGGCCGTACAAAACAAAGACATCATAGGACAGAGCCAGAAAACAAGCCCCAGGGCCTTTTTGCTTTGATTCCTGTTTTTCTTATCATGAAATACAAAAAACAAACAAAGCAGATGAGCGGCCAAAAAAGAGCCGGACAATATCAGCGCTTCCCTCCAAAACAGAATGCCTGCAAAGAGAGGAAGCAGCGTCACCAAGGACGACAGTATCAGTTTTCCTTTATAATTCTTAAGCATCTCCTTCATTGTCAGATTCTCCCTTCAGCTGTGTGACCCAGAGCATAATTTCCTCCAGCACGGAGGCGTTTAATTCATAATAAATATATTTTCCCTCCCTGGTATCCCGCACCAGATCGGCTTCCTTTAAAACGGACAAATGCCTGGAAATGGAGGCGGCGGTCACAGGGAAGCAGTCTGCGATTTCCCCGGCGGACATTCTGCCCTTTTTCAGTCTTTCTAAAATATCCCGCCGGATGGGGTCCGACAGCGCTTTTAAGGTTGTTTGCAGGCTCAATGATGGTATTCTCCTTATTTAACATTTAACCTAATTGTTAATTATAGGATAAATCAAGAGATGGAGCTTGTCAAGAAGGTTTTTGTTATTTTTATGTGGTAATTGCAGAGAAAGTCTTTATTCCGGTTTTTCCAGCTCCTCGGTCAGCTTTAAAATCTGAGGCGCTGCCTTTTCCCGTTCCTTTTTGGTGATACGGGTATACAGCGGATAGGCTATAGCGATAGCTGCAATCCCCACGATTCCAATAATGACTCCGGGAAGAAACCACTTTCCCATCCACACCATAGTGCAGCACATGCCCACTCCCAAAAGCAGGCAGCCAAGGATTCCCGTGGCAATAGAGATAATGGTGCCCCTTTTTGTGGTGCTCTTGTCAAGCCGGCGCAGCTGTTCCATTTTATCTATTTTTTGCTCCTGAGGCAGATATTTGCTTCTGATGCTTTGAATTTCCTCCTGCTGTTTTGCAGAATAGGTGTAATTGAAAATATCCTTCCTGTTTTCCATAACCAATCTTCCTTTCTAACAGGATGCATATGTCTGCCGACCTCCGGGGGAATGCCGCAGCCGGTGTCCGACACCTGTACAACGGCAAAATCTCCTTCGGTCTTTAGGGAAAGGGAGACTCTGCCGTGGGGCGCTGTAAATTTAACGGCATTGGAAAACAGGTTGTTCCAGACTAAAGACAGCAGCTGTGCGTCTGTGTTTACCAGTACATCCTCTTCCACATCCGTTTCGATCTCCAGTTCTTTTTCCTCCCAGGCACTTTCAAATGCAAGCAGGCATTCGCACAGCTGCTCACCCAGGTCATAGGTTTCTGCCTTGGGGTAAATCTGTTGATTCTCCAGCTTATTCAGCTTAAGAATATTGGTAATCAGGCTGGCAAGCCGCCTGGAGGCATCGGTGACGGCCTTGGCATATTCCATCCGTTTTTCTTCAGGCAGATCAGGCTGCTGAAGCATCGTGCCGTAGTTTTGAATCACTGCCAGAGGCGTTTTCAGCTCGTGAGATACATTGGCAATAAAGTCCGTCCGAAGGGTCTCTGTTCCAGAAAGCTCTTTAGCCATCTGATTGAAGTAATCGGCGATCACTTCAAACCCGCTCATAGAATACACGCCGTGAAAGGGAGGGATTCGTATGGAAAAGTCTCCCTTCATCAGCTGTTCTGCGGCAGTTACAATTTTTTTTACCGGACGGTCTATCATAAATTTACGCCTGATACCGTCTATCACCGTACAGAGCAGGCTCAATAAAATTACATTCAAAAAAGTGATCTTGGCGGCCTGCTCTATGAGGGTCTGTGTAAACTCCAGTCCTGTGGTTCTTGTCACCATATTGAGAAACTTCATCCATCAGCTGAGAACGGGTAAAGGTCTTTTTGGGATAGGGATTTCCTGATTCAGCTCCCGCACGGTTTTGGCAAATGCAAATCCATCTATGTCCGGCATCATACGGTCTTATTCAATTCCCGGTCATCCTCCACTACTAATATTTTAAACACAAAATTCACCTCCCGGTGTTTTTCTTATTTATGTATAGCATATAGATGTTAAAGATTTGTTAACAAAAGTTGAAAACTATATATTTCTTAAAACAGCGGCGAAAAAATCAACCACAAAAATAAATGGGAAAAAAGCACTAGATTTTTGAGGAAATCATCTTGTAATGCGGCTGAATATTCATTACAATAAAAGAAATGTGGAAATTTGATTGGAAAGGCCGTGAAACAAAATGAGAAGGTGGATACACAGACGTAAAATTATGATTTTTACGCTGTTTCTCGCCGTGGTGATTGGATGCCTGTCTATTGCCCTGATGTATCGGATCAATGAAATTTCTGAGGAAAGCTGCTTTGAACAGCTTCATGAAGCGGCGCAGAATTTATCCCAGGATATCATGCAGCATATTACAAGCGACCAAAATCAGCTGGAGGTAATTGCAGCTATCCTGGCAAATTATCAAGACATAGAGGGCGAAGAAACCATCCAGATATTAAATGAGTATAAAGCCAGCGATATCTTATCCCGCCTGGAAATCTTACTGCCGGGCGACCGCGTTCTTTTAAACAATGGTGAGATCGTAGATGCTTCCGGAGTGCTTTCCTTTGAGGAGGAGGCCGCAAAAGGGGCCCACATATCCGACAAGACGGTTGACCTGCTTGATTCCGAAAGCTATATTCTGCGCAGCTTCGTGCCCATTGAGCGGGACGGAGCTGTGGCAGGGGTGTTATACGGTGTGATAGATCTGCAGACGCTGCCCTATCAGTGGAAGGCGGAAGAATTCGGCGGAAATGCCTCAGTGTATGTGATCGACGGAAATACCGGAGATTTTATTATGGACACCTGGCATAAAACCCTTGGCAATTTAATTGATCTGGGAAGCCGCAGGATGAAGGCCGGCTACACGCCGGAACAGTTTGCAGAGGATATTTTTGCAGGAGAGACAGGTTATGTTGTCTTTGTGTCAAGAACCATAGGGGACTATCTATATTTATATTATGAGCCCCTGGAGATAAACGAGTGGAGGCTTGCAATTTCTGTTCCTGAAAGTATTGTCTATGAGGACGCATATCATATCCGGCAAGTGTTCTATCTGTTTCTGGCCCTTGAGTTTCTTTTTTTCCTGTTTTATCTGATCTGGATTTTAAAATATGTGAGACAGGAGACCAGGGAAAAGCAGAAACGGCTGGAGCTGATCAGCAATGTGCATGATGTGGAGCAGCTTTTATTCATTGCTCACCACAAAAGTGAAAATGTAGGTCTTGCCCTGGAGAAGGTTGCAGAGATGACCGCGTCCCAGTGCGCCTTTTTTGAGACGGTATTGGATGAAACACAGTCCCAGCTATACCTATGGGAAAAGGATCCAGACACCGGGGAGGATTCCTTTCTGGATATCAAGGATCAGAGTGTTTTTCAGGACTATTTCCGGGAAAACCAAAAGGAGCTGGTCGTTTTCAATGAAATAGAGGCTTATCAGGCAGGAAAAGAGATTTACAGCATATTCAAGCAGAAAAAGCTTAAAAACCTGGTGGTTATCCCGGTTGAAAATATTAATAAAGCACTGATCGGCGCCCTTGGGATTATCAATACAGATTTGGAATGGGTGGATTATGAACAGCTCAAAAGCGTTACCTTCAGCTTTTCCATGTTCTATCACAATATGCAGTCTTACACCATTGCAAGGAAGATGGGGGAGATCGACGTGCTCACGGGGCTGTTAAACCGCAACCGCTTTGAAAGGGATATCAGCTTTTACCAGCAGCTGCAGGGAAAGTCTTTAGCCTGCATTTATCTGGACGCCAACGGCCTGCATGAGCTGAATAATGAAAAGGGCCATGCGGCCGGAGATGAAATGCTCAAAAATATTGCTGGGGAAATCAAAAGGGAATTTGGAGAGGAAACCACCTACCGCATTGGCGGAGACGAATTTTTGATCTTTGTGACGGGGAAAGGTCAGGAGGAAGTCCTGGAGATGGCGGCGAGGGTGCAGCAGGCGGCAAGGGAGAAGGGCTACGATGTGTCTGTGGGGGTACAATGGACGGAAAAGGTGGCTTCCGTCAGCCGGCTGATGAAGGAAGCAGAGCGGCAGATGTACGCGGACAAGGAGAGATATTACAGGGAAAGAGGAAAACGGCGCTGATAAGCCGCAGCCCATAAGGAACCCTCTGCATACGGATAAGTCATACGCTTATATGGGCGCATGGCTTATTTTTTGTAAAAAATAATAGAAAAAAGTATACAAAGTGCACAATAATCCCTTATAATAGAAGAAATAAAAGCTGTAAAAGCACCTGTTTTTCAGCAGTATGGGGGAAAGGAGAACACGGATGTATACGGTGGTTGTGGCGGATGACGAGGAAGAATTGAGAAAGGCGATTATCAGAAAGGTGGATTGGGAGAGCATAGGCTTTCAGGTGATCGGAGAAGCGGAAAACGGCATAGAGGCTCTGGAGCTGGTGGAGAAAAAGGAGCCGGACCTGCTTCTTACGGATATCCGTATGCCCTTTGTTTCCGGAATAGAGCTGGCAAGGCAGGTAAGGGAAATCCGTCCCACCACACAGATCGCATTTTTGAGCGGGTTCGACGAGTTTTCCTATGCCCAGCAGGCCATACAGTACAATATTATCAGCTATTTGTTAAAGCCCATTTCCATGCGGGATTTGACAGAGGAGCTTAAGAACATTAAGAAGAAGATAGACCACATTTTTGAGGAATTTGACTTAAGAAAGCAGGAAAAGACATACATTCATGAGTTTGTGCTGCCTCTTTTACTGGACAGCTATGGGAAGCTGGACCATCCCCACAGGGAGGAACAGCTTTTGGAACAGGCTGTGGCCTGCGGACTTGTGCGCAGCAAAAGCAATGCCCTGCAGTATGTGGTGCTTGCCACCATGGTGCAGGATGGGGAGGGTGTGAACCGGACGGCGCCGGAGCTGGTGCATTCTGTGGATCTGATTTTGAAGAAATATGCAGGCTTTTACAGCTTCTACATGGAAGGGCGGGTAATTTCCCTGCTCTTAGCCACAAAAGGAGCCTTTGAAAAGTATCTTCACATTATGGTGGGGGATATTGTACAGAGCACGGAGCGTATTCTGGGGCTGCACTGCCATATCGGAGTCAGCCGGATACAGGAGCATTTTACCGGCTGTCATGAGGCATACAATGAAGCCATGAATGCCCTTGGCTACAGCAATACCAAAGAAAAGAGCAGTATCCACTACATAGCGGACGAGGAGCGGGTGACTTCTCTTGATCTGTCCACAATGCAGGACGTGGTAACAGAGCTGGAAAATCTCATACGGGGAGGCTCCAGGGAGGAGCTGCAGCAGTACCTGGAGGAATTGTTTGAGGGCATGAGAGGGGAAAATGTGCAGATCAAGCTGAAATTTCTCATGATGCAGATGTTTTCCTCTATTTTTCGCATTGTCTGCGCGGTGACGGATGAGATTACCTTGATGAAAAGGCTTACCTTTGTGGAAGGCTCCTACGGGGAGATGAAGGAGCAGCTGATATCTGTCTGTCTGGAGGCCAGGGAGCTTGTAAATGCCGGGAAGAAAAAAAGCAGCCAGATCATGTGCGAGCAGGCTATGTACCTGATTGAAAAGGAGTACGCCGATCCGGCCTTGTCTCTGGTGGGGGTCAGCGGAAGAATTAATGTCAGTCCCAATTACTTAAGCGCCCTGATCAAAAAGGAGGCGGGAATGAGCTTTGTAGACCTGCTGACTCGAAAGCGCATGGAGCGGGCCAGGGAGCTGGTTACGGGCACTTCTATGAAGGTCAGGGAAATTGCGGAAAAGTGCGGCTATAACGATCAGCATTATTTCAGCTACTGCTTTAAGAAGTACTGCGGGATATCTCCCAACGCCATGCGGCAGCAGATAGGAGAACAGCAGGAGGGGCTATGAAGAAAAGCAATTTGTCTCTTTCCCATATTATCACCATGCTGGTGGTGTCGCTGGTGACCATCATCATTTTGTCCACAGCGTTTGTGTTCATGTCCGTATATGTAAACAGCATGGAAGAGAATGCTGCAACCAGCAGTGAGCAGACGGTGGTGCAGGTGTCAAACACGGTGGGAAATTACATAGAGGACATGAAGGAGATCATGACGCTGATTGAGGAAAGCTACCGGATGGAAAAGGAGGAGAGAGAGGATACCTTAAAAACCCTTACAAACGTGCGCTCCGATCTGGTGGCTATCTATGTGTATGATGAAAATGCAGAGCTTTTAAGCGCATATACGGGAAAGTATGATTTCAAGGAGAATTATTTGAAAAATTTATCCTATGTGGAGGCGCCGGAATATGAACAGGGAGCCATCTATATTTCCAAGCCCCATGTGGAGTCCATGCTGGTGAACGAATATCCTTGGGTGGTTTCTGTGCTGCAGGAAATAGAGGGGGAAAACGGCAAAAAGAACAGAGTGGTCATCGACATCCGCTTTTCCAAAATATCGGATTATGTGGATGACGTAGGCATAGGGCGGCACGGCTACTGCTTTATTACGGATATGGACGGGGAGATTATCTATCATCCCCAGCAGCAGCTGATCTATTCCGGGCTGAAAAGTGAGCCCACAGCAGACGTCATGGGAAGAGCGGACGGCTCCTATCAGGAACAGCAGGTGATTTATGCCGTA
This sequence comes from Candidatus Acetatifactor stercoripullorum, assembly GCF_944382095.1. Classification (NCBI taxonomy): domain Bacteria; kingdom Bacillati; phylum Bacillota; class Clostridia; order Lachnospirales; family Lachnospiraceae; genus Acetatifactor; species Candidatus Acetatifactor stercoripullorum. The sequence goes on along the minus strand of NZ_CALWMU010000011.1, from coordinate 59,069 downwards.
AAAACCCTGGATAATTACGGGTGGCGCGTGGTGGGAGTCAGCTACATAAACGAGCTGGTTACCGCTAAGGAGACCGAGGTTTTTGGAATTGTCATTGTGATACTGGTGATCATTTTCTTTGTCACCTTCGTCAGCAGCTATATTATGTCCTGTGTGGTTTCCAAACCCATTCAAAAGCTGGTGAACGACATGGGGGAATTTGAAAAAAACGCCGCAGGCTATTCCTACAGCCCCATGGGCGGCATCGGGGAAATACAATTTCTGTCCCAGTCCTTTGGACATATGGTGAAACGAATCCAGAGCCTGATGAATCAGGTCAGACAAGAGGAGATCACGCTGAGAAAGACGGAGCTTAAGGCGCTGCAGGCTCAGATCAATCCACATTTTCTCTACAATACGCTGGATTCCATCGGCTGGCTGTGCGAGGAGGAAAGAAGCAGGGACGCGGTGGAAATGGTAAACGCCCTGGCGAAGCTTTTTCGGATCAGCATCAGCAAAGGCCATGAGCTGATTACGGTGGAGAAGGAGCTGGAACATGCAAGAAGCTACCTGAAAATACAAAAATTCAGATATAAAAATCAATTCAATTATGAATTTCAGGTGGAAGAAGGATGCCTTTCCTATTACTGCAATAAAATCACCTTGCAGCCCATTATTGAAAACGCTATTTACCATGGCCTTAACCGGATGGTGGATGAAGGGCAGATTGTTGTGCGGGCCTATACGGATGGAAGGGATATGGTTTTTGAGGTGGAGGACAACGGTGTGGGAATGACGAAGGAGCAGTGCCGCAGCATCCTGCAGAAGGAACCCGGAGAGAGCGCCGGTATCGGTATTAAGAACGTCAATGACAGGATTCAGATTTACTTTGGGGAAAGCTACGGGATACAGATAGAAAGTGAACTGGATGAAGGAACCACGGTAAGGATCCGGATGCCGAAGCTGGAAAGAGAGGACGTAGAAACCTATACCGGGTCCGTGAAGGCCCCTGATCCTGTGGAGAAGGGAGAAAGTCGATGAGAAAGGGAAGAAAAGGGATTTGCCTGCTTGCAGTGACTGCGCTTGTCTTTTTTGTCTGCGGCTGCACCCAGGGAGGGGAAAACCGCAAATCTTATGTTGCGGTGATCACCAAGTCTACCTCCAGTACCTTTTGGAAAACGGTATATGCGGGAGCGGATGCGGCGGCTACGGAATATAATTTGAGTCTTACCCTTACCGGGCCGGAAAAGGAGGAGGACTATGAGCGGCAGAATCAGCTGGTTCGGGAAGCCATGGACAACGGGGCAGAGGTGATTGTTTTTTCCGCTGTGGATTATAATGCCAATTCCCAGGTGATCAATGAGGCCGCCCAGAGGGGAATCAAAATTGTGGTGATAGACAGCGACGTAAACAGCGATCAGGTGAGCTGCCGGATTGGGACAGATAATGTGGAGGCGGGCAGACAGGCGGCCCAGGCGGCTTTGCATACTGACGAGGAGGAGCTTTATGTAGGCATCGTGAACTATGATGTAAATTCTGCCAACGGGCAGCAGAGGGAGCAGGGATTTCGGGAAATTATGGAAGAAAGCCCACGGGTGAAGGAGATTACTACCATAAACGTGGTATCCACCACGGAGGACGCCAGGGAAGGAACCAGAGAGCTGATCAAGGAAAATCCCCAGATCAATGTGATTGTCACCTTTAACGAGTGGACCAGCCTGGGCGTGGGGTGGGCCATCCGCGATTTGGAGGTAAAGGATGCCATTCATGTGGTGGCTTTTGATTCCAATACGGTTTCCGTTGGGATGCTGGAAACGGGAGAGGTGGATGCGCTGATTGTGCAAAATCCTTATGCCATGGGATATCTGGGAGTGGAGGCAGCCTCTATTCTGGCATCGGGAAATAACGTGCAGGAAAGCGATGTGGATACCTCTGTCAAGATCGTGACCAGGGAGAATATGTTTGAACCGGAATGTCAGAAAATGTTATTTTTCTTTGACTAATTTAAATAGTTTTTTTAACCCTTTTCGTAAATAATTGTATATCTTTTCTAAAAATACTTTCCTATAATGAGATTGTAAACGGTGAGGGGGGGACTCCTTCCCCTCAAAATACTTTAAGGAGGTATGTTTTATGAAAAAGTTTTTGGCAGTTATTCTGGCCGGCATTATGATGCTGGGACTTGCCGCATGCGGCAGCGGAGGAGGAAGTGATGAGCTGAGCGTAGGCGTGTTCTACTATACCTACAGCGATACTTATATTTCCAGTGTGCGTACCGCGCTGGATGCACAGCTGACCGAAGCCGGCATCAATTTCCAGAATTATGACGGAAACAGCAACCAGACCACACAGAATGAACAGATTGACACAGCCATTGCCCAGGGAACAAATCTTTTGATTGTAAATATCGTTACATCAGGTTCCGTAGACGCTTCCCAGGCTATCGTCGATAAGGCGGAGGCGGCGGGAATTCCCGTTATTTTCTTTAACCGTGCGGTAGAGCCTGACGAAGAGGAAGGCGTAGTGCTTGGAAGCTATGACAAGTGCGCGTTTGTGGGCACGGACGCTCCCGAGGCGGGACATATGCAGGGCCAGATGATCGGCGAATATGTGGTGGAAAACTATGACACCGTTGATTTGAACGGCGACGGCGTAATCAGCTATGCAATGTTCATGGGACAGCTGGGCAATGTGGAGGCTATCTATCGTACCCAGTACGCTGTAGAGGATGCCAATGCAGCGCTGACTGCAGCAGGCAAGCCTGAGCTGGAATACTTTGACGCTTCCAATACGGATAAGTATCAGGTTGACCAGGACGGCAACTGGTCCGCAACTGCAGCAAACAACTATATGACCACCAACCTGTCACAGTACAACGAGTCCTCTGGAAATATGATCGAGATCGTAATCTGCAACAACGATGGCATGGCAGAGGGCGTTATTTCCGCATTAAACGACAAGGGCTACAACCTTGGAGACGGCAGCAGCACCACAATTCCCGTATTCGGCGTTGACGCAACGGATGCTGCAAAGCAGCTGATCGCAGACGGCAAGATGACAGGAACCATCAAGCAGGATGCAGAAGGCATGGCGGGCGCAATCGCACATCTTACAAAGAACGTTCAGGCAGGAAGCGATTTGATGGCAGACACAGACAGCTACAATATTTCCCCGAATGTAAGCAACAAGATTTATATTCCTTATGGAGTATATACCGGAGAATAAAGGGCATAGCAAAAGCGGCTGCTGCTACGGCAGCGGCTGCTTTTGCGCTGACAGGGCTTTCATGGGCATATCCGCCGCAGGAAAGCCTTGTGGGCGGAAGCATGGAAACAGACAGTAAGGAGGATGCGTATGGAACGGGAAGTGCTGTTACAGATGACGGACATATGCAAGGAATTTCCCGGCGTAAAGGCCCTTGACCACGTCTCTTTGACGGTAAAGAAGGGCACGGTGCATGCACTGATGGGAGAAAACGGAGCCGGAAAATCCACGCTGATGAAATGCTTGTTCGGCATTTACAGTAAGGACTCCGGAAGTATTTTACTGGAAGGAAAAGAAGTAAACTTCAAAAATTCCAAGGAAGCGTTAAACAATGGGGTCGCCATGGTGCATCAGGAGCTGAATCAGGCCCTGAAGCGCAATGTGATGGATAACATATGGCTGGGGAGATATCCAAAAACTGCGGGGCTTGTGGTAAATGAGCACCGTATGTATGAAAGCACCAAGGCTGTTTTTGAGGAGCTGGGGATTTCGGTGGATCCCAGGAGAATTATGAGCACCATGCCCGTTTCCCAGAGGCAGATGGTGGAGATCGCAAAGGCGGTATCCTATAACAGCAAGGTGATTGTGTTTGACGAACCCACCTCTTCCCTCACAGAGGAGGAAGTGGAGCATTTATTTAAGATCATCAATATGCTTCGGGACAGAGGCTGCGGAATTATATATATTTCCCACAAAATGGCAGAGATTTTAAGAATTGCAGACGAAGTTACGGTTATGAGGGACGGTACCTGGGTGGCCACGGAGCCTGCGGAAAAGCTGACCACGGATCAGATTATAAAGCTGATGGTGGGAAGAGAGCTGACAAACCAGTTTCCGCCAAAGACAAACAAGCCGGGAAAGGTGGCCCTGGAGGTGGAAAATCTCACGGCCAGGTATTCTCTCTTAAAGAATGTTTCCTTCCAGGCAAAAAGAGGCGAGATTGTAGGTCTGGCCGGGCTGGACGGCAGTGGACGTACGGAAACTTTGGAAAACATATTTGGCGTTGCCACCAGAAAGGACGGCGTAATCAAGCTGGACGGAAAGGTGGTAAGCAATCGGAATGCCAGGGAATCCATCAAAAACGGATTTGCCCTTCTGACGGAGGAGCGCAGGGCAACCGGTATTTTCGGTATTTTAAATATCCGGGAAAACACGGTAATCTCAAGCCTCAAGAAGCATAAGAAGGCGGGCGTTTACCTCAGTGAAAAATCTATGGAAAAGGATACGGAGTGGTCCATCAATGCCATGCGGATCAAGACGCCCTCCCAAAAAACCAAGATCAGATCGCTTTCAGGAGGAAACCAGCAGAAGGTGATCCTTGGGCGGTGGCTTTTAACGGAGCCGGAGGTGCTGATGCTGGATGAGCCTACCAGAGGCATTGATGTGGGCGCCAAGTATGAGATATATCAGCTGATTATTGATCTGGCCAAAAGAGGGAAGGTAGTTCTTATGGTATCCTCGGAAATGCCGGAGCTTCTGGGCGTATGCGACCGTATTTTGGTCATGAGCGGCGGAAGGCTGGCGGGAGAGGTGGATGCAAAGAATACCACGCAGGAGGAAATCATGGCTCTTGCCGCAAAATATGTTTAGAGGAGGATACGTGCATGAATCCCACGAAAATGTTTCATAACAAAATAGGCAGTATGAAGCAGGGCTTTGCAAATTACAAGAGCCTGGACAGCAGAGACAAGAGAACCTTTTGGAAGGAATTTTTGTTAAACAATGCGCTGTATATCCTGCTGATTATTGCAATTATCTACACCTATATACAAAATCATAACTTTTTGGGTGCCCCGTCTATCGTAAATATCATCAGCCTTTCGGCAGCCAACCTGCCCATTGCCTGTGGTATTGCGGGCTGTATCGTGCTGACGGGAACAGACCTTTCCGCAGGGCGCGTTGTGGGCCTGACGGCATGTATTACCGCATCCCTGATGCAGTCGGTAGATTATGCCACCAAGATGTTCCCCAACCTTCCGGTACTGCCCATTCCGCTGATGATCATCATTGTGATTCTGGTAGGCGGCATCGTAGGCTGGGTAAACGGCTTTTTTGTAGCGAAATTCCAGCTGCATCCCTTCATTGTTACGCTGGCCACCCAGCTGATCGTGTACGGCATTCTGCTGATGTATATCATGATCAATGGAAATAACGGACAGCCTCTGTCCGGTCTGGACCAGCATTTCAACGACGTGGTAAAGGGAAGCATTGTGTCCTTCCAGGCGGGAGGGGCGAGGGTGGCCATACCCAATTATGTGTGGCTGGCCTGCATTGTGGTTGCATTGATGTGGTTTATCTGGAATAAAACCACCTTTGGCAAAAACATGTTTGCAGTGGGCTCCAACCCCGAGGCGGCTAAGGTTTCCGGCGTAAACGTAATGCGTACCACCATTTTGGTACATACACTGGCAGGCGCTATGTACGGCATCACAGGATTTATTGAGTCCTCCCGTATCGGTTCCAACACCGCAGCCACCGGATTAAACTATGAATGCGACGCCATCGCAGCCTGCGTAATCGGCGGTGTATCCTTTGTAGGAGGCACCGGTAAGATCAGCGGCGTGGTTATGGGCGTATTCCTGCTGCGTATTATCTTCGTGGCATTGAATTTCCTTTCCATTAACATGAATATGCAGTATGTGATCAAGGGACTTATTATTTTGATCGCCTGCGCCATTGATATGAGAAAGTATTTGGTGCGCAAGTAATTTTTTAACAAGCAGGATAAGAGCATGGGAAATGCTTAAGGACAACAGATCAGGAGACAGCGCCATGGAAAATCAGCACATGCAGGAAAACCTGCAGACGGAGGAAAATCAGCAGACAGAAGAAAGCCGGCAGAGGGAAGAGGCGCAAAGCAGCCAAAGGCCCAGAGGGAAATGGTTTGGCAGAGGAATTTACGGCAGTAAGGATGTGCCAATCCGCATACTGGACGGCCTGATCGGAGTGCTGGCAGGCGCTGCCCTGATTCTGATCATCTATTTCACCATAAACGGAGGCTTTCAAATTACCTTTGACACCCAGGGCGGCAGCCAGGTGGCGGCACAGAATCTCAGATATGGACAGCTGGTGTCAAAACCGGAGGAGCCTTACAAGCCGGGCTATGATTTTCAGGGCTGGTATGGGCAGATAGAAGGAGAGGAAACGGCCTGGAGCTTTGAAAGTGAAAAGGTCACCGGAGACATTACCCTTTATGCCAGATGGACCCCGGCCCGGATCACGGTAAAGTTTGATTTAAACGGCGGTGTTTCCCAGGAGGGCTCGGATGTGCTTGCGCCCATGGAGGTGACCTTTGGGGAGACCTATGGGGAGCTTCCAGTTGTGTCAAAACAGGGAAGCACCTTCTTGGGCTGGGAATACGACGGGGAAATCATTACCTCCGACACCATCGTACAGATGACAGGCGAGCATGTGCTTACAGCGGCATGGGAATAAAAAGGAATTGCAAATTCAATTCTTTTATCATACAATAGGAAGCACAAAGGAGGGATTCCTATGAATTTAGTGATTACCATGAGCCGCAGGTTTGGAACAGGCGCCAGCCTGATCGCAAAGGAGCTTTCTGAAAAGCTGAATGTGCCTGTGTATGATAAGGCCTATATTGAGCATGAGCTTGAGGGGGACAGCTTTGCCTCTGAGGCGGAGGTGATAAAGGAGCTGGCGGGACACCCTTGTATTATTTTGGGCCGCTGTGCTTCTGAAATTCTGAAAGATCAGCCCAATGTATTTAACATTTATGTCAGCGCGGATAAGGAGGACCGGATTCACCGGATTATGAAGAAAGAATCGCTGCCCTATGAGGAGGCTAAGACCCTGCTTGAGAAAAACGACAGGGAACGGGCCGACTATTACTATGAAAATACCGGCAAGGTCTGGGGCGATGTGAATAATTACCACATGATTCTGGATACCTCCAGACTGGGAATAGAGAACTGCGCCGGGATTCTTTTGAAATATTTTGAACGGGTAGAGATTATTTAAGATATTATCATATGGGAGGCTTTGGGACCTCCAAAGGGAAATACAGGAAAGTATGGATTCAAATGCAGAACAGAATCCATACTTTTTTTATGTGAGAAAGCAGCAAAAGTGCTGCTCGATAACACAAAAAAAATCATAAATGAAAACAAAAAAAATCAATAAATATTATAGCTGTCAAAAAGAAATATATTAAATATAAAAGAAAGAGAATATCATAATTTTTCAAAAAATAGACTTGTTTTAAAAAGAAGAACATTAAAATAAATCAATAAATAAATTAAACTCAATACTTGTTGGCAGAATAAGATTGTGCTACCATGGAACAATCTGAAAAGTAGAACTTGAGTAAAGGAAAGAGGATATATCCATGGGAAAAACAACAGTAAGTGAAAAATACAAGAAATCTTATTTTATGCCCCCGGAGGCGACCTATGACTGGGTGAAAAAGGACAGCATTGAGAAAGCCCCCATTTGGTGCAGCGTAGACTTAAGAGACGGCAATCAGGCGCTGGTGGAGCCTATGAGTCTGGAGCAGAAGCTGGAATTCTTTAAGCTGCTGGTAAGGCTGGGCTTCAAGGAGATAGAGGTGGGCTTTCCGGCGTCCTCGGATACGGAATATAACTTTATCCGGGCGCTGATTGAGCGGGATATGATTCCCGAAGATGTGACCATACAGGTGCTCACTCAGGCCAGAGAGCATATTATCCGCAAGACCTTTGAGGCGGTAAAGGGCGCGCCCCATGCGGTGGTGCATTTATACAATTCCACCTCCGTAGAGCAAAGGGAGCAGGTATTTCATAAGGATAAGGAAGCGGTGAAAAAGCTGGCGGTGGACGGCGCGGTAATGTTAAAAAAGCTGGCCCAGGAGACGGAGGGGAATTTTACTTTTGAGTACAGCCCGGAAAGCTTTTCCCAGACGGAGGTGGACTATGCCCTGGAGGTCTGCAACGCGGTGCTGGATGTGTGGCAGCCCGGGGAAAACCAGAAGGCCATCATCAATCTGCCCACCACGGTACAGGTTGCCATGCCCCATGTGTTTGCCTGTCAGGTGGAGTACATGCACAAGCACTTAAAATACAGGGAAAATGTGGTGCTTAGCGTACATCCCCACAATGACAGGGGCTGCGGCATCAGCGATGCGGAATTCGGCATTCTGGCCGGAGCGGACCGGGTGGAGGGCACCCTGTTTGGCAATGGAGAGCGGACCGGAAATGTGGACATTGTCACGCTGGCGTTAAATATGCTGTGCCACGGCGTGGAAAGCGGGCTTGATTTCTCCCGGATTATGGAGGTCAGGGAGGCTTATGAGAAATTTACAGGCATGAGAGTGCATGAGAGAACCCCTTATGCAGGGGATCTGGTGTTTACCGCCTTTTCCGGCTCCCATCAAGATGCCATCAGCAAGGGCATGGCATGGCTTAAGGCGGGAAAGAGCGGAAAGCGCTGGGATGTTCCTTATCTGCCCATCGACCCCTCCGACGTGGGAAGAGAATATGAATCCGATGTAATCCGTATCAACAGTGTCTCGGGAAAGGGAGGCGTGGCCTTTGTGCTGAAGCAGCAGTTTGGCTTCTCCCTTCCGGCGGAAATGAAGGAAGAGGTGGGCTACCTGATAAAGGGTGTGTCCGACAAGCGGCATCAGGAGCTGCGCCCGGGGGAAATCTATACGATTTTCGAGGAAAATTATATCACGCCCCGAATGGTCTTTGATGTGCCGGAGTGCCATTTCAAGCAAAAGGACGGCATCATTGCGGAGGTGACCATAGCCCAGAAGGGCGAAAGCAGAGTGGTTACTGCCGCAGGAAACGGCCGGCTGGATGCGGTAAGCAATGCGGTGAAGCTCTTTTTCGGCATGGATTACGAGCTTTCCGTTTATGAGGAGCATGCCGTTTCCACGGGCTCCAGTGCAAAGGCTGCAGCCTATGTAGGCATTGTTCATGATGGAAAGTACGACTGGGGCGTAGGCTTGGACGAAGATATCATCAAGGCTTCCATAGCGGCGTTGGTGTCTGCGGCCAATAAGCTGGCTGCGGCACAGCACATCCGCGAAGGAAGAGAAGAGAGAATTGTGGAAATTATGGGCTTTATAAAACAGCATTACACGGATGTGGGGCTGGAGGGCCTTGCAAAACAATTTCCCCTTTCCGGCCCCTATCTCTCCAAATATATCAAGGAGAAATCAGGCATGACCTTTCAGGAGGCGGTAAAGGAGGAGCGGCTGAAAAAGGCAAAAGCCATGCTCAGGGAAACAGCCCAGACTGTGGAGACCATTGCGGCCAATGTGGGATATGAGAACGTGGAGCATTTCAACCGCCTGTTTAAAAAGACCTATCATGTGACGCCTGTGCAGTACCGCAGGCAGGCTGTAAAATAGCTGTAAAATAAGAGAAGCTGCGCAAAAATGCGCCGCTTCTCTTTTCTCTTATTTTGTGACTGGATAAACGGACAAAAGAATATACTTGAAAGAGCCGTCCTGCTTGAAATCAGTAAGGACGAGCGCCGTGTGGATGCCCTCTGTGCGCTCCCAGAGATAAGATTCCCCCTGGGTGGTAAAGCCAAGCTCCTCGATCTGGCTCTCCCGGAAAAAAATCTCCGCTTCGCCGTAGAGGGAAGTGAGCTCTTGGGTAAGAGCCTCCCAGACGGCCTCCTGTTCATCCTCCTCGGGGAAAATGTGGAAGGAGACGCTGCTTAAGGTCTCATTTTCAAAGTCGCAAAGCAGCCGGGCCTGGGCGCCCTCCCACTCAAAGGCTTCCGAAGCCATATAGGCCTGATGGCTGCTGTTTGCAGATAAGAATTCATCCAGTGTGACCCCGAGGGTCTCTTCTATGTCCTCCTTGGATGAGCCCCACTGAACTGAGGAAAACTGGAAGTCCCCCGATGAATTCTGCAGCTCTGTCAGGGAAATTTCCCGTTCCCTTTGGCCGCAGCCTGCAAAAACAAGGCACAGACTGCAGACGGCCATGCAATTCACCCATTTGTTGTTCATAAATGCCCCCTTTCTGAATTCCCTGAAACACAAAACAATGAACTATGGATAGCTGCGATTAAATCTATAATTTCTGAAAATAAATGATTAATATAAGAATAGTATAATAATAAAGCAAAACAAAATCAATACACAGATAAATAAAAAAAGAGAAAGCGGTTTTTGGGCAATATGTACACATCACTCCGGAAACATCCATCCTGCGTATTCCAGAATGGACTGTTTTTCCGCCCGCTTGTCACTTTGCTGTATCTGCTTGCGGTAGTCCCTAGGGGACGTCTGCATGATTTTGATAAAGCAGCGGTTATAGCTGGACACGGAATGGAAGCCCACCATTTCTGAAATTTCAAGAATGGAATGCTCTGTGCTGCGCAGAAGGTTGCAGGATTTTAAAATGCGGGTGTTATTCAGGTGATCAAGGGGAGAGGTCCCCATGATTTCCCGGAAAACTCTTCTGAAGTGGGTAGTGCTCCAGTGGCACAGGTCTGCAAGATAGTCTACGGAAAACTGCTGCATATAATTTTTTTCTATGTAATCCAAAGCGGGAGCAATGATCAGCGAATTCTCAAGGGGCTGCCCCTCCGGCTTGTCCCCGGCGCTTCCCTTGCTCTCCTCGTTTTCAATGCGGTAGAGCTGGATGTAAAGGGATAAAAGAAGTCCTCTGGCGCTGATCTGGTAGCTGGGGCCCTGATTTTCCAGCTCTCTTATAATATCCAGCACCAGCCGGTGGATATGGGGATATTCGTTTCCGCTCAGAATATGCTTATAGCTGTGGAAATTGTAGGGCGTAAGATCATAATTTTTCCAGGTGGCAGGCAGCATATTCCGAAACAGCTCCTGGGGATCGAAGTAAACATAGGACCAATGGCTTTCCGTGCCCGGTGTGCTGTAGGTGGTATGCGGTACATTCCTGGGAATTACCGTGACGTCTCCCTCCTTAAAGGGACAGGGCTCCCCGTAAAATTCCATGGTGCCGCTGTGGGAATGGCAGACGCCGATCTCTAGGCAGTTATGAAAATGAAGCCGTCCGCTGGGAATGTCGGATATTTTCCAATAGTCCCCCGACAGCAGCAGCACGGGAAAATGAATGGGCAGATAATAATTTCGATACTCAATTACAGCGCTCTTTGGCTTTGCCATGAAATTCCCCCTTCCAAAATGAAATAAAAACAGAATAAATTGTAGCTGTTTTTTACCTCTATACTATATATAGCAATTTAATCGAAGAAAATCAACCATAATATTTGTTGGGAAAACGCATAAAAAGTACGGATTTTTGAGAAAAACGGGCTTTGATTGGCAGTTTGCGCATAAAAAGCAAATAATATGTAGATTTTATAGGCAAAAATTCCATGAAGTCAAAAATGAAGGGAAAAATAAATGGTCGTTTTTGCGCAGTTTTATATGGTAATTGCTTAGAAAAAATTGCAAATGTGTATGATAATAGAGACAGAAAAGCAGAAAAATTATGCAAATTGACAACAAGATGTTGCATGTATTGGAGGAGGTTATGATATGGCGAAGAGTAAAGCTCCCGCAGCGCCTAAGGTAAAAACCGGCACCAGCTGGAAAAATTCCTTGAAACGAGACTGGCAGCTGTATCTGCTGCTTTTGTTCCCCTTATTAATGGTGATTATTTTCAGCTACGCTGCATATCCCGGCCTGCGCATGGTGTTCATGGATTACAAGCCCGCCAGAGGCTATGACGGCAGCGAATGGGTGGGTCTTGAAACCTTTATCAAGGTGTTCCAGGATGCGGATTTCCACCGGGCCTTACGAAACTCCATTGTATTTAACGTGCTGGATCTGGTGATTGGCTTTCCCATGCCGGTAATCCTGGCATTGATTTTGAATGAGCTTCGTTTCCCCAGGTTTAAGAAGGTGACGCAGACCATCCTGTATCTGCCCCACTTCCTTTCCTGGGCCATCATTGGAAGCGTGGCGTACACCATGTTCCGGCCGTCCACGGGTTTGGTAAACATGGCTTTGATGGATCTTGGCCTGATAGAGGAAGGAATTCCCTTCCTGACGGAGAAGTTCCACTGGGCGGTGACCTATCTGCTCTTAAACGTATGGCAGACCATGGGATGGGGAACCATCATTTATCTGGCGGCCATCACCGGCATCAATGGTGAGCTTTATGAGGCGGCCATGATCGACGGCGCCAACAGATGGAAGCGTATGTGGCATATTACGCTCCCGGGCATCAAGGGAACCATCGTAACCATGCTGATTATGAACCTGGGACGTGTGATGAACAGCAACCTGGAGCGTCTGACAGCCCTGCAGAACAGCCAGGTAAAGGATTTCCAGTATCAGCTGGCGGTATACATATTTGAAAAGGGTCTGGAGAACGGAAGATTCAGTATGTCAACCACGGTGAATCTGTTCCAGTCCCTGGTGGGTGTGATTTTGGTGCTTTTGTCAGACCGGGTGGCAAAGAAGCTCGGCGAAGATGGCTTGTTATAGGAGGTGAACGCATATGGCTAAGAAAAAAGAAGAAGTGGTTCGCGGCGCGCAGACGTCATCTCCTGACGGCAGCAGAGCTATCAACAAATTCCGGGTCAGCGATTTTGTCATGATGCTGTTTATCGTGCTGCTTTGTGCCACCTGTGTGGTGCCCTTTGTCCATCTGGCGGCAAAATCCATATCCGGCAACAGCTTCGTTATCGCTAAAGAGGTTTATTTCTGGCCCAAGGGCATTAACTTTGACGCCTATGTCTCCATCTTTAAGGATGGGAGTTTGGTGTATTCTATGGGCTACAGTGTAGTGGTAACCCTGATATTCACGGTGCTGGGCATGATCGTGTGTACCTGTGCGGCATATCCCCTCTCCAAAAAGAGGCTGAAAGGGCGAACCTTTTTTACCATTGTGCTTATGATTCCCATGTACTTTACCGCAGGTGTGATTCCTACTTATCTGCTGATGAACGATTTAAATCTCTTGGATACCATGTGGGTGTTGATCTGGCCCCTGATCTACTCCCCCTACAATATGCTGATCATGAAGACAAATCTTCAGGCCAGCATACCGGACAGCCTGGAGGAGTCCGCCTTTTTGGACGGCGCAAGCAACCTGCAGATCCTTACAAAGATCGTGCTTCCCCTGTCCAAGCCCATTATCGCGACCCTTTCCCTGTTCTATGCAGTAGGACGCTGGAATGCTTACGCGGACAATATGTATTACATAAAAACCGACAGACTGAAAATGGTGCAGTATAAGCTGTATCAGATGGTGGCGTCGGCCACGGAGGCGCAGAGCGCGACCCTTTCCGAGCAGGCGGCGGTGACCAGTACCCCGGAGGTGCTGTCGGCAGCCAGCATCATGTTTGTAACCATCCCGATTATCTGCATTTACCCCTTCCTGCAGAAGTATTTTGTGAAGGGGGCCATGATCGGGGCTGTAAAGGGCTGATAAGGGCTTTATGTTTCATCAGGTAGTTTACCGGAGCATTCCGGGTGTTTATAAACTATACAATTATTATGAAGGAGGATATTATTATGAAGAAGAACACTCTTCAGAAAATGCTTGCCGCAGTGCTTACCGGCGCTATGGCAGTGAGTATGCTCACCGCCTGCGGCGGCACGGAAGACGCGGCAAATGATTCTGCAGCGGTTTCTACAGAGGCGCAAAGCAGCGAGGCGGCAGGCGATACGGCTGAAGCTTCAACGGAGGCGGCCGATGCGGTTGCAGGAATTGACGGATGGGAGCCCTTTGCAGAAAATGTGACTCTGACCATTCCGGTTTATGACAGAGGCCAGGAGGGCGTTCCTGCCATTGGAGAAAACTATTGGGAGACCTGGATTCAGGAGAATTTTGGCGACGCTTACAACATTACTCTGGAGTTTGAGCCCATTACGCGTTCTGATGTGCTTACCTCTTATTCCCTGCTGGCAGCTTCCCAGGATCTACCTACCATCCTGATGGAGTATGACTATCCCAAGCTGGCACAGTGGGCGGCAGACGGCTATCTGACCACCTATGATATTGATCAGTTTGCGCAGATTGCTCCCACCTATTACAACAGAATGGTGGAAAATGATCAGATTCAGTATACGGAAATGAACGGCGAGCGTTATTTTGTGCTGGCTGAGAGACCTTATTACAACACAAACTATACCTGGGTTACCATGTATCGTCAGGATTGGCTGGAGCAGGTCGGCTATGACGAGTATCCGACTACCTGGGCAGAGGAGAAGGAAATGCTTCAGGCGCTGGTTGACGCAGGCATCTGCGAGCATCCCTACGGCGGCCAGATGATTACCGGCGCAGGCGTGGATCAGAACTATGCCTTCAGAACCTATCCTCAGGATGAGCTTGAGTGGGCAACCTACGGCGATTATGCGATTCCCGCTCTGGGCAGCGATGCAAACAGAGAGTATATCCGCAGAGAGAATGAGAAGTACAACCTGGGATACCTTGATCCGGAGTATTATATCATCGACCTGGAGACCGCAAAGGCTAACTTTGTAAACGGAAAGACCCTGTTATACAGCAACTATATCTCCGCAGACATGGATTGGGTGACCGCATTCTACGAGCAGAATCCCGACGGAGATCTTGCGGTAAGAATTTCCCAGAACGTAGTGGATGAGGAAGCAGGCACAGTGCCCTTCGCATTCCGTGCCAACAATCCCTTCGGTATGATGATCGGCTTCTCCTCTCAGGCTTCTGAGGATGAGATCAAGGCCGCTATGATGTACATGGAGTGGATGACCCTGGAGGATAATCTGTTTACCATGCAGTGGGGCAACGAAGGCGAGCACTATACTCTGGATGAGAACGGCCTGCCTGTATCCGTTGCAGATTACAGCGGCGACAAGACCCAGGGCTATGGCAACAACAAGGATTACTGGTGTGTAACCATCGAGGCCAGAAACGCAGGTACCATCGAGGATGTGATTGCAATGTCCTCTCCTAAGGGAATTCCCGAGGACTTCACACAGGATATCATTGACAACTATTACGCTCAGGTAGAGCTTTACGAAGCAGGCTATGGCGTCAGCGACTGTAACTACTCTGTAGTAATTGAGTCTGCAAGCGAGTATCAGGCAACCTTGCTTTCCCTGTACACCGAGTACAGAGATCAGCTGACCATGTGCAGCCCTGAGGAGTTTGACGCTCTGTATGACGAGCTGGCACAGCAGTATGCAGATGCAGGCTATCAGGAAATTCTGGATGAGAGAGCGGCAGCTTATGAGGCTGGCAACACAACGAAGCTTCCCGAATAACTGTATCCGTCAAAGAGAACGCTGAAAGTAGAAGAGCGCTCCTGATAGGCAGAGCGCATAAGCGAGAGCAGTAAAAGCAGCCCTCCGGCCCAGGCTGGAGGGCTGTAATTATAAAAAACTGTATTTATAAAATTTTCTTATGGGTTTACAGTTTTTAAAAACATTTCAGCGGTTTTTTATACTTGACTGAAATAAGGGATACTTTTACAGTAAGAGTATAAGAAAATTTTATAATACTGCAAGACAGTAGAAATGGAGGAATTATGCTAAAGCTGGAGTATGACAAACAGGAAGTCGAGCAGGTAATTGACAGAATTGTAAGAAAAACCATGAACATGGATCTGACCTGGGACTGGCCCTGCGGAGTGGCCTACTATGGGATCAGCGACGCCTATGAAAAAACAGGTAAGGAAGAGTATCTGAAGCTTTTAAAGGATCGTGTGGATGAACTGATAGATCTGGGGCTTCCCAGAGTATGGACGGTGAACGCCTGCGCTATGGGGCATTGCCTGATTACCTTATACAAGGCCACGGGAGAACAGCGTTATCATGATATTCTCATGAGCAAGGTGGAATATCTGACCAGGGACGCGCTTCGGTTTGGGGATCATGTGCTGCAGCATACGGTTTCCGCCAACAATGATTTCCCTGAGCAGGCCTGGGCAGACACCTTGTTTATGGCGGCGTTTCTTCTTCTTAGGGTGGGCGTCATGGAAAAAGATGAGGCCATGATCGATGACGCCCTGAACCAGTACTACTGGCACATTAAGTATCTGCAGAACCCCAGCAGCGGTTTTTATTATCACGGTTATAACAATATCACCAAGGATCATATGTCCGGAATTTACTGGGGAAGAGCAAATGCCTGGGCAGCCTTTACCATGTCCCAGGTGAGCAATGTGCTGCCGGAGTGCTATCTGTATCCGAAATACATGGATGTAGCAGGCTCTCTGAACGAGCAGCTCTCAGCCCTTAAGACGGTGCAGACCGAAAACGGGCTGTGGCGCACGGTTCTTGACGACCCGGATTCCTATGAGGAAATTTCCGCATCTGCGGGGATTGCGGCTGCCATGCTTACCAGAGGAAATCCCCTTCATTCAAAGTATATCAATAAGTCTATCAGAGGGCTTATGGACAATGTAAGCGAGGATGGCAAGGTGATGAACGTGTCTGCCGGGACTGCTGTGATGAAGGATGTGGAAGGCTACCGGGGTATTTCCAGAGACTGGATACAGGGCTGGGGGCAGGGACTTGCGCTGGCATTTTTCTCCACATTGCTGATCTCTGATCAAATAGAAAAGGACGGTGCTCTTTAAACATGTTTCGGCGGAATTTCCTGTTTGGCCAGGATTCTGATACGGCAAATGTCATAGGAGTGAATCCAAGTGATTTTTACAGGCCTGGCAAGGGTTATGGATTTGTGGCAGAGGAGAATAGACGGGAGCAGGAACTTCTTCAGATTTCGGAGCTTAATTCGGGATTTGACACGGTTTATTGGTATCGGGATGCGTCTTTGACAGTGATAGAAGGGGACATAAACGGATGCTTTGTGGATTGTGACCGCATACTTAAGGAACTGGAGGAAAAGAACGGAGACCGCCAGGAGGGAGAGCGCAGGAGGCTTCCTCTTTCCTTCAAGGTAGATGTGCCCCGTCAGGGAAATTACAGGGTTACGCTTACCATCAGGACGCAGGAGCCTATGGACAATGTGCTGATATTTTCCGGAAGGCGGAGACTGAGCTTTCTGGGAAATATTCCCGGGGACACGGTATTTACCCACACTATGATAGTAAATGTGTGCGACATAGTCCCCCGGGGACAGACCCGTATTTATGCAGATACCACCCTGGATATCACCGTGGTGGCGGATAGGCCCAGAATCAGCAGTCTGGCGGTGGCGGAGGTGCTCTGCCCCACCATTTATATTGCAGGAGATTCCACTGTTACGGATCAAAGCGCCGATTATCCCTATGCCCCGGGCAGCAGCTACTGCGGCTGGGGGCAGATGATCACTGCATATCTGAATGATAAGGCAGGAGTGTCCAATCACGCCCACTCAGGGCTCACCACGGATTCCTTCCGAAAGGAGGGACATTATGCGGTGATCGATCAGTACAGAAAGCCCGGGGACTTTTTCTTTTTTCAATTTGGACATAACGACCAGAAGCTGGATGAGCTGAAGGCTTTTGGCGGATATCGGACCAATCTGGCAAGATACATAAATGAATGCAGGGATAAGGGAGGGTATCCTGTTTTAGTGACGCCTGTGGCCAGAAACAGCTGGAAGGGAAACGACGGCAGCTACAACGATCTGCTTGCGGAGTATGCGGAGAGCTGCCGGGAAGTGGGACGGCGCCTGGAGGTGCCGGTGCTGGACCTGCACCAGCGAAGCATGGACTTCATTCAAAAGCAGGGACTGGAGGAGGCAAAGGCTTACTTTTTCCCGGATGATTATACCCATACCAATGATTATGGGGCTTACAAAATGGCAGGCTTTGTGGCGGAGGAGATACAGCGGGTGTGCAGCCGGCATCCTGAGCCGGGCTACTGCTTTCTGGCAAAGTGCGTGACGGAAGGCTACGGGGAATGGAAGGCCAAAGACCCTATTGTACTGCCCAAAAAGCCTGAGGCGTATGAGAATGTCACAAACCCTGTAAGAGCGCAGGAGCTTCTTTCTGAGGTGGAGGATTTGGAAAAAGAGGCCAGAAGGGCAGACGTACTGGATATGATTATCAAAACAGTGCGGTTTTTTCCCACCAATGTATATAACGATATGTTTGTGGATGTGGTGGGGCACGAATGGTATGCGGGCACTGTGGAATGTGCTTATCAGAATGGAATGATAGACCCTCACCTGGTGGAGAAGGGACATTTTTATCCTGAGAGGCCCGTGACTTTGGAGGAATTTGTGGTGCTTGCCATAAATGGCTACCAGAGCAGGAAACGCATTCCCAGGGAGGAGCCTTGCATATACGATCAGGACTGCAGTGCATATGCGAAGCCCTTTGTGCGGGCGGCCTGTGCCATCGGCATGCTTCCTTCGGAGGAGAAAGCCAATCTGCGGGGAGTCATTACAAGAGGGCTTGCAGTGGAAATGTGCCGTAAAATGAATGTTTAGAAGATGAGGAGGAAGGAAAAATGGCAAAGGAAAAGGGCGGCTTTACCTTGCCGGGAGAGTCCGGCTATGAACAGCTCACTTTAAAAATGGCAGAAAAGTGGGGGGCGGATGTGATCCGTGACAGTGACGGAACCGTGCTTTCCGACGAAATCGTACATGCAGGCTACGGGATTTATTCCACCATCTGCATGATCAGAGATCACAATGAATGGGCCAGACAGAATCCGGATAAGCTGCAGCAGACCTTTTTGTGCACACCTGCGCAGACTGCTGTGGAGGGCAGTGTGACCATTGGACTTCTGGACAGTTTTTTCAAGGAGCAGTTTGCTGTCAATGACAGTGCCGAGGCATTCCCCTATTGGGAGGTTTATGACAGGACTGTCAATGAGAAGATAAAGGGAGAAAACTGGAGCTATGACAAAGAGACGGGTACCGTCACCATAAGAAATATCGCGCCCTTTCATAAGTATACTGTGAGCTTTCTGGCATACCGTATCTGGGAAGAGATTTCCATGTACAATCATACCACGAACCACTGGGACAAGGAGCATCTTATGCAGATCGATCCCAGGTATCCGGAAACCCAGGACTATCTGCTGGACTGGATGAAGAATTGGTGTGAGACCCACCCGGACACCACAGTGGTGCGCTTTACCTCCATGTTTTATAATTTTGTGTGGATCTGGGGCAGCAGCGAAAGAAACCGCAATCTTTTCTCGGATTGGGGTTCCTACGATTTTACGGTGAGCAGCCGGGCCTTGAATGAATTTGAAAAGAAGTACGGCTATGCCATGACCGCCGAGGACTTTATCAACAAGGGCAATCTCCATGTGACACATATGCCGGGAAACAGCAAAAAGGCCGACTGGATGGAATTTATCAATGATTTTGTGATTTCCTTTGGAAAAAAGCTCATTGATCTGGTGCACAGCTACGGAAAAAAGGCTTATGTGTTTTACGACGACAGCTGGGTGGGCGTGGAGCCTTACAACGGACGGTTTCAGGAGTTTGGGTTTGACGGCTTGATCAAATGTGTGTTTTCAGGATACGAGGCAAGGCTCTGTGCGGGCGTGGATGTGCCCACTCACGAGCTGCGCCTGCACCCCTATCTGTTCCCTGTGGGACTGGGGGGCGCACCTACCTTTATGGAGGGAGGAAATCCCACCCTGGATGCCAAAAAATATTGGAACAGTGTGAGAAGGGCTCTGCTTCGGGCGAAGATCGATCGCATCGGCCTGGGCGGCTACCTGCATCTGGTGGAGCCTTATCCCGATTTTTGCGATTACATAGAAAAGGTGTCGGATGAATTTAGGCTGATACGCTCCTTCCATGAGAAGGGCAGGCCCTATACCATCAAGACAAAGGCGGCGGTGCTGCACAGCTGGGGGGCGCTGCGCTCCTGGACGCTTTCCGGGCATTTTCATGAAACCTATATGCACGATCTGATCCATATCAACGAGGCCCTTTCCGGGCTGCCCATAGAGGTAAGCTTTCTTTCCTTTGAGGATGTAAAGAAGGGCGCGCTGGAGGATGTGGATGTGGTGATCAACGCCGGTTATGCAGGCAGTGCATGGAGCGGAGGAGACGCCTGGAAGGATGAGGAGCTGGTGACTGCGCTCACAAAATGGGTGTACCAGGGCGGCGTCTTTTTAGGAGTCAACGAGCCCTCGGCTGTACAGGGGTATGACAATTATTTCCGCATGGCTCATGTGCTGGGTGTGGATGAGGATACGGGCGCCAGGGTCTGCCACGGCAGATGGATCTTTGAGCCTTCTGACAGTGAGCATATCCTTCCCAGGGGGACAAGGGTTTTGCCCAAGGAGAACCGGTATCTTACGGACGGCCAGGCAAGGGTGCTTTTGGCTCAGGACGACAAGCCCTTAGTGACCGTTCATGATTTCGGGAAGGGCAAGGGCATTTATCTGGCCTCTTTCCAGGTAAGCCCGGAGAACACCCGCATGCTTTATCAGCTGATCCGCTATGCCGGAGGGGAGGGCGTAAGCGGCTTGTATATGACCGATAATCTCTATACGGAATGCGCTTACTATCCTGAGAGCCGCAAGCTGGTGGTAATCAACAACAGCGAAGAGGAACAGACCACAACCATTCCCACCCATGTGGGAGACAAGACGGTGACCATCGGGGCGTATGACACCATTTTTATGGAGCTGTAGAGGGAATCTGTTTTTAAGGGAGTGCTGCAGATGCGGCACTCCTTTTTGGTGAAAAAGATTCCCGCATGATTTACAGTGCCCACGGAATACTGTACAATAGATTCATTGAGAAAGCTGCTTACGCGGCAGAAAGAGAGGAAAAAATGAAAGTTCAGGATATGCCATACGAACGTGTGGACTTTGCGCAGGTGGAAGCGGAAATGAAAGAGCTGATGAAGGAGCTTGAGGAGGCAGAAAGCGGGGAGGCCCAGTTTGCCGTGCATCAGAAATACTACGCCCTGACGGACCGGGTGTCCACCCTGATGACCATCGCCCAGATACGCTTTGACGGGGATACCAGCGATGAATTTTATGATAAGGAGCACCAATATTATGATGAAAAGGGACCCTTATACAGCAATCTCGTGCTGGAGTACCAGAAGAAGCTGTATGCCTCCCCTTACAGAGCGTATCTGGAGGAAAAAATAGGGCCGGTGGCCTTCAAAAATATGGAGCTTGCCCAGAAATCCATGAATGAAAAGATTATTCCTCTGATGCAGGAGGAAAACAGTCTTACCATGGAGTATGACAAGCTGATCGCCAAGGCCAGGATTGCCTTCGACGGCAAGGAACTGAATCTGTCCCTTCTGCGCCCTTATCTGATCAGCCCGGACCGGGCGGTGCGGGCGAAGGCATGGGAGCGGATGAGCGCCTTTTTTGAAGAGAATGCGGATAAGCTGGATGAAATTTTTGACAGGCTGGTAAAGAACAGAACCAGGCAGGCAAAAGAGATGGGCTATGAAAATTATCTGGAGCTTGGCTACTTTCGCATGAACCGCAACTGCTACGGCAGAGAAGAGGTGGAGGCTTTCCGGAGACAGATCAAAGAATATTTTGTGCCCTTTGCAGAAAGGCTCCATGAACAGAGAAGAAAGCGCCTGGGGCTTGACAGGCTGAGCTTTATAGACGAACAGGTTTACTTTGCCCAGGGAAATCCTGCGCCCACGGGCTCTCCGGAGGAAATCCTGAAGGCAGGACAGAGGATGTATGAAGAGCTGTCCCCGGAGACGAAGGAATTTTTTGATTTTATGATGGAAAACCAGCTTTTTGATGTGCTGGGCAGAAAAAACAAAAGGGCCGGAGGTTATATGACCTATCTGCCCTTGTATGGAGCGCCCTTTATTTTTGCCAATTTCAACGGAACCAGCGGGGACGTGGATGTGATCACCCATGAGTGCGGTCATGCCTTTCAGGGTTATCTTTCCGGCAAGGATCCGATTAGAGAGCATAGGGATATCGGTATGGAAACGGCGGAAATCCACTCTATGTCCATGGAATTTTTTGCGGAACAGTGGATGCCTCTGTTTTTTGGAGACAAGGCCCAGGATTATGTGACAATGCACCTGGAGGATGCGGCTGCGTTTATTCCCTACGGCTGCATGGTGGATGAATTTCAGCATATTGTGTATGAAAATCCCAATATGACTCCAAAGGAGAGAAAGGCGGCCTGGAGAGAGCTGGAAAAGGAGTATAAGCCCCATCTGGACTACGGGGAGGATCGGTTTTTCGGACAGGGAGGCTTCTGGCAGAAGCAGCTTCACATTTATGATTATCCCTTATATTATATTGATTACTGTCTGGCCCAGACCTGCGCTTTGCAGTATAAGATAAAAATGGACGAGGATTTCGGGGGAGCCTGGGACAGCTATCTGAAGTTATGTAAGCTTTCCGCCAGCGACTTTTACACGAACCTGCTCAAGGAGGCAGGACTGGAAAGTCCTTTTGAAGGGGGCTGTATCAAAAATATAGTGGAAAAACTTGAAAAATATGTGAAATAGCTTCACTTTTTGCCATAAATACGGTAAAATGAACAGTGCGCAAAAAACGCATAGCTGCTTTGCCAAAATTTTGGCAGAGAAAATAGGAAGGAGACATTTCATCATGTCTAAAAAGGAAACTCAGAATACGGAACAGAAACAGGAAAAAATTATAACCAGTTATGACCGTAAAATGCAGAGGCGCGAGGAACAGAAGAAAAAGGAGCAGAGGGAAAAGCATATCATGACCGCTGTGGGAATCGTGATCGCGGCAGCTTTGGTATGTCTGATCGCCTCCTTCCCTATCCGGACCCTCATGGCCACCCGGGGAACCTTTATAAAGGTGGGCGGAGAAAATGTCACCAGGGTGGAATTTGATTATGCTTATAATATTGCAAGAAATAATTATCTGGCGCAGTATGGCACTTATATGTCCTACTTTGGACTGGATCTCTCGGGAGACCTTTCCACCCAGATGTATTCTGAAACCCTTACCTGGCAGGACTACTTTGAGCAGCTGGCAGTGGAGAATCTGATCAGCAACAAGGCCCTGAAGGATCAGGCGGAGGCTGCGGGCTTTACCTATGATACTACAGAAGAATACGCGGATTTTGAGGAATCCGTAGAGAATGCGGCGTCGGAGGCGGGACTGACCACCAGAGATTATGTGCGCCAGCTTTATGGTTCCTATGCTACCTTGAGCAGGATATCCGATTTTGTGAAGGAGGCTATGGTAATCAACCAGTATTACGAGCAGGTTGCCGAGGAAAGAGCCCCTTCGGAGGAGGAGATTCAAAGCTACTACGAGGAAAACACCGACTCCTACGACTCTGTGGATTACCGGATTGTAACCATTGAAGCGCAGCTTCCCACGGAGCCTACTGAACTGGCGGACCCGGCAGAGGAGGAGACCTCAGCAGAGGAAGTTTCCGCTGCGGAGGATACCCAGGCTTCTGCGGAGACTGACGCCGCTCAGGAGAGCACGGCGGATGAGACCGGGACGGAAGAGGAATACGAGCCCTCCGAGGCTGAGATTGCCGCAGCCATGGAGGAGGCACAGGCGCTTGCCCAGGACGCCCAGGAGACGGTGGCCCAGGACGGCGAGCTGCAGGAAAATGTACAGAGAGCCAGCGCAAATTCTCTGATTCGGGACTGGCTGTTTGACGCTTCCAGAGAAGCGGGAGACACCACGATTATTGAGGATGCTGACAATAACCGGTATTTCGTGCTGGCCTTTGAGGAGCGTTATCTGGATGAAACCCCATCTGTGGATGTGCGTGTACTGATTACGCAGGAAGAGGACGGACAGGCCCTTTTGGATGAGTGGGCTTCGGGAGAGGCCACAGAGGAAACCTTTGGAGCCCTTTGCGAACAGTACAGCACAGATACCTCCACTGCCGGAAACGGAGGACTGTATGAGGGAGTTACCAGAGGAGGTCTGCCGGACGATCTGGATCAGTGGCTGTTTGAGGAAGGCAGAGCTGCAGGAGATACTGTTTCCATTACCTCTGAGGACGATGGCTACACCTATGTGATGTACTATGTGGGCCAAAATGATCCGGCGTGGAAGCTGAGCGTTCGAAGCACTCTTTTGAGCGAAACCATGACCGCTTATATGGAGGAGATCAGCGCAGGAATTGAAGTGGAGGACAGCAAGGGTAATCTCAATTACCTGAAGGTAGAGGCTGAGGCTTCCGCTGCGGAAACTTCCACAGCAGAGGATTCCTCCTCTGTAGAAGGTACAGAAACCGCACAGACGGGGGAAATTCAGACTGAGGAAACCGCACAGACGGAAGAAACCCAGACTGAGGAAACCGCACAGACGGAAAGCACACAGACAGAATAAGCGGCAGAGGCCGCAGCAAGCGGGTAAGGAACGATGTTTCCTGCCCGCTTCTTTTCTGTACTGCGAAGCAATAGAGCGGGATTTGATTGAACGGAAAGCCGACCCCAAATTTGTAAGCCTATAATTCGGTTGAAAAAATGAGCCATATACACGGCAATGTCCCAAAAACCGTTTCCGGCTTTGGGACATTTTTTTGAAAACAAGGTGCAGCACCTGTTTCCCGCCGCAGTACTGAATCCAGTACTATTGTTAAGAGGGAGTTATGAAAAAGAATCTATATGTAACCCGTGGCAGACAAGACTGCCTGCGGGAGAGTTTTTTGGCGAAGCTGACAGAACCCAAACTGTGCTGTAAGAATCCCACAGCTCCTTTTCTTTATGTATTTATCATAGCGGAAAGATGTGTCTAAATTTTGTACGCATTCTAAAATCCATATTAAGAAATTTGAAAAGAAATGTGAAATAAAAAAAACTATGGTATAATACTGCTATTGAAGAGGGAAAGGATACGATATACCTATGAAAGTAAGCAGAATGAATCAGCAGGAAAAGATAGAGTATATGTTAAACGAGCCTGCCACCCGTCTGGTGTGTCAGATGGCGGTTCCTACTATTATCAGTATGCTGGTGAGCTCTTTTTATAATATGGCAGATACTTTTTTTGTGGGAAGAATCAGCACCCAGGCTACGGCGGCGGTGGGAGTGGTTTTTTCTGTGATGGCCTTTATACAGGCATGCGGCTTTTTCTTCGGTCACGGCTCCGGCAATTATATTTCCAGAAAGCTGGGGGCAGGAGAATTTGAGGACGCCAACAAAATGGCGGCCACAGGCTTTGTCAGCGCTTTCCTGACAGGAATCTTTGCAGGTGTGCTTGGGCTGATTTTTCTGGAGCCCCTGTCAATGGCCCTGGGCTCCACACCTACGATTTTACCCTATACCAAGGAATACCTTGGCATTATATTACTAGGAACTCCTTTTATGATGTCGTCCCTTGTATTGAACAATCAGCTGCGCTTTCAGGGCAGCGCATCCTATGCCATGGTGGGAATTGTGACGGGAGCCGTTTTAAACATTGGACTGGATCCTCTTTTCATTTTTGTTTTTGATATGGGGGTTGCGGGAGCGGCGCTTGCCACCACTATAAGCCAGATTGTCAGCTTTGTGCTGCTGGTTCTCATGACCCGAAAGGGAGGAAATATCCGTATTCACCTGCGTGATTTTTCGCCCAGCTGGTATTATTTTAAGGAGATTATCCGGGGAGGCCTTCCCTCCCTGTGCCGACAGGGACTGGGCAGTGTGGCCCAGATTTGTATGAACTGGGCGGCGGGATTCTATGGGGCGGAATTTGGCGACGCCGCCATTGCGGCCATGTCCATTGTGAACAGAGTGACCACCTTTGCCAATTCCGCGCTTATTGGCTTTGGACAGGGCTTTCAGCCGGTGTGCGGCATGAATTATGGAGCCGGAAAGTACCACAGAGTAAGAGAGGCCTTTTTCTTCTGTGTGAAATATGCCTTCGTGTTTTTGCTGGTTCTGTCTGCAGTGGGATTTATTTTTGCAAGGCCGCTGGTCATGCTGTTTCGCAGGGAGGATGCGGAAGTGATCCGCATCGGCGCCCTTGCGCTTAGGCTGCAGTGCCTGGCATTTCCCCTGAATGCCTGGATTGTGATGAGCAATATGATGCTGCAGTCCATAGGAAAGGCTGTCCGGGCTTCTATTGTGGCGGCGGCCAGACAGGGACTGTTTTTCCTGCCCTTTATCTGGATTCTGCCGAAATTTTTTGGGCTTTTGGGCGTACAGATGTGTCAGACCTGGTCTGATGTGTGTTCCTTTTTGATTGCGGTACCCCTTGGCATCAGCGTTCTGCGGGAAATGGCAGCGGCAGGCGGCGTTGAAGCAAAGGCTGCAGGAACGCAGGCGCAGGATATGTAAAAGGACACACAAAGGGGAACGCAGGAATGGAGAGTAATATGAAGATAGAGATGCCACAGAAAGCAAGTTATATTATAGAGACCATCCGTCAGGCTGGATTTGAGGCGTATATCGTAGGCGGCTGTGTCAGGGATTCCATACTGGGCAGAGAGCCGGAGGATTGGGATGTCACTACCTCGGCCAGACCGGAGCAGGTAAAGGCGTTGTTTCGGAGGACCATTGACACCGGAATACAGCATGGAACGGTGACGGTGATGCTGGATAAGGAGGGCTTTGAAGTGACTACCTATCGGATTGACGGAAAGTATGAGGACAGCCGTCATCCCAAGGAGGTTATTTTTACACCCAGTCTGATAGAGGATTTGAAGCGAAGAGATTTTACAATCAATGCCATGGCCTACAATGAAGAGGGAGGCCTCATTGATGTGTTTGGGGGGCTTCAGGATATGAAAGAGGGTGTTGTCCGCTGTGTGGGGAACCCCAGGGAGCGCTTCGGGGAGGACGCCCTCCGCATGATGCGGGCCATTCGTTTTTCCGCCCAGCTGGGCTATCGCATTGAGGAAAAAACCGGGGAGGCTATCCGGGAAATGGCGCCCAATCTTTCCCATATCAGCCCGGAGCGTATTCAGATGGAGCTGGTAAAGCTCATCACCTCCGATCATCCGGAATTTCTTAAAATAGCATATCACACAGGCGTCACGAAAGTGATTCTGCCGGAGTTTGACCGGGCCATGGAAACGCCTCAAATACATCCGCATCACTGCTACAACGTGGGAGAACACACGCTGCAGGCCTTAAAGGAGACGGAGCCGGATAAAATTCTGCGTCTGGCGGTGCTGCTTCACGACATCGGAAAGCCGGATACCTTAAGCTGGGACGAAAAAGGGCTTACCCACTTTTATCATCATGCGTCCCTGGGGGCGGATCTGGCGGAACAGATTTTAAAGAGGCTGCGCTTTGACAATGACACCATAAGCCTGGTGAAAAAGCTGGTGCTTTATCACGACTATGGAAACGAGTGGGAGCCGGATATGCGCCGGATGCGTCGTCTGGCAAATAAAATAGGGGTGGATATGCTGCCAATGCTGTTTTGTGTGAAACGGGCGGATATTTTGGCTCAAAGTGATTATCTGCGCCAGGAAAAGCTGGAACGGCTGGAAAAATGGCAGGAGCTGTACCAGGACATGCGTTCTCTGGGGCAGTGTGTGTGCTTAAAGGACCTGGCGGTTACAGGAAGGGATTTGATGGACATAGGCATGCGCCCCGGCAAAGAGCTTGGGGAGGCCTTGCAGGGACTGCTGGAGCTTGTGCTGGAGGAGCCTGCATACAACACAAAAGAAAAGCTGCTTAAGGAGGCCGAGAAATACCTTTAAAAGGCAGAGAAGAGCCTAACATACTTTCAGAACTTCGCTCATATGATAGGTTATGAACCCAAGGTTCATAAGTGTAAATTAGGAGGGACTGGAAGTGAATGACAGGGCAGTCAGTTTACTGGGACAGTATGATATAGAGGTGCTTCGTACCCGCAAGGGAAGGGGAGCTATTTTATGTGATACCAATCAGGGTTGTCTCATTTTTAAAGAATATGCAGGGAATGAAAACAAAATTCGTATACAGGACAGACTGCTGAATCATATCAGGGAAACAGGGAAAATACAAGTGGAGTCCATTCTTCCCACCAGGGAAGGGAGCCTGTTTGTAAAGGACATGGAGGGAAATTCTTATGTGCTGAAAACCTACGCAGAGGGCCGGGAATGCAATATTTACGAAAAGAAGGAGTGCCTGGAGGCGGTGAGAGTGCTGGCGAGGCTTCATGGGTGCATGGAGCTGTCCCAAACAGAGATGGATGGACTGCCAGCCGATGGCTTTTTTGCGGGAAGGGAATATGAGAAGCATAACAGAGAGCTTAGAAGGGTTCGAAAGTATTTGAAGCAGCGGGGACAGAAAACCGGGTTTGAAATCGGCCTTTTAAACAGCTTTGATTATTTTCTGGAGCAGGCATTGGCTGTCACGGAGGAATGGAACCGCTACCGTTTGGAAAACAGTCGGGGCCATGAGAGGAAGGAAACCGTTTTGTACTGCCACGGGGATTATCAGTATCACAATATTTTGTGGGGGCAGGAGGAATGGTTTGTTGTAAATTTTGAAAAATGCCTTCCTGACAACCCGATCCGGGACTTGTACTTGTTTTTGCGTAAGCTTCTGGAAAAGAGCAGCTGGTCCGTTTCTCTGGGGAAGGAGCTGCTTGCGGCTTACCAGGAGGAAAGACCTATTTCGGACGAAAGCAGAATGGACCTTTATTACCGGCTGGCATATCCGGAGAAATTTTGGAAGATCGTCAACTTTTATTATAACTCGGGAAAGGCGTGGATACCGGAGCGCAACAGGGAAAAGCTGGAGAAATTAGTGGTGCAGGAAAAGGAAAAGCAGATTTTTCTGGATGAAATATTTCAGAGGAGATAAAGAAGGAGCAGACTGTGAAACAAAACCAAAGAAAGAAAAAAAAGGAGAACAAAAGAAGTGTTTTGGGGATAACCGGGACAATTTTGTTTTTGGCTGCAGTTGTGACGATAGTGTCGCTTGGCCTGTGGAGTGCGTTTGGCAATAGGGCCCGGAATGCCTCAAACGAAAGCGCTCAGGGGCAGACGTCACAGGAGACGGCTGATGAGACCAGAGAGCGGGTGGACACAGGGTTTATTTTGACGGGGCCGGGGGATTATGATTCTGCAGACACACCGGTTCTGGTGGATAAAAACAAAGATGACAATACTGTCACATTCTTGAATCTGGAGCTGGGAAGGCGCTACACCCTTTCTCTGGACGGCACCACAAAGCTTTACGACAAGTATGGAGAAAGCGTTTCTCTGGATCAGATTGAGGTGGGAGACGTGGTCTACATCACCTTCTTAAAGTCTAAGAAGCATCTGACCAGCATGCAGATTTCTCCTGATGCCTGGAGCTATGAGAATGTGGAGCGATATGAGATCAATACGGTGCGGGGAGAGGTGACCATCGGCCAGGAGGTGTATAAGCTTACAGAAAATACACAGTATCTCTCCCAGGGCAGGAGCATAGATAAAATGGAGCTGAATGCGGCGGATATCTTAAGCTTTCAGGGAATTGACAGCCAAGTGGCAAGCATATCTGTAGAGAAGGGTCATGGATATCTGCGGCTTGCCAATGACGAGAATTTTGTGGGGGGCTGGATAGAGATCGGCCAGTCTATGATTTGCCGGATTACAGAGGATATGCTGCTGACCGTGCCAGAGGGAAGCTACCAGGTAAATATCAGTCACAACGGAGGCGGAGGCGTAAAGAGCGTTGTGATCAACCGCAATGAAGAGACCACTCTGGATATCGGAGACCTGGAGGTTGCGGAGGTGCAGTATGGAATGGTGCTGTTTTCCATAACGCCCTCCTCTGCCCAGCTGTATGTGGATGGAACGGAGACGGACGCTTCCGGGCCGGTGACGCTGGAGTACGGCCTGCACCAGCTGATTGTGCGGGCTTCGGGTTATCAGTCGGTGACCCAGTATATACGGGTAGGCCAGGAGTCCGCAGGCATCGACATTGTGCTGGATAAGGTGGATACCGACGAGGAAGAGGAGGAAAGCAGTGAAAGCAGTACGGAGTCCACACAGGCAGACACCACCACCAGCTATTACAAGGTGTATGTGGACGCTCCGGAGGGGGCAGAGGTATACCTGGACGGCAATTACGTGGGAATTTCTCCCTGCAGCTTCAGAAAGACATCCGGCTCCCATGTGATAACCCTGCGAAGGACAGGCTATGAAACCAGAAGCTATACCGTTTTGGTAGATGAGGAGGAAAAGGATATTTCCTATTCCTTCGCGGATTTGGTGGTATCGCAGTCCGCAGAGAGCTCATCGGCATCACAATCCACGGAAAGCTCATCTGCAGCGCAGTCTTCTGAAGCCGCGCAATAAGTCAGGTATTCCGACAGGGATTATTTTGTAAAATATTTTGTGCCTGGGGCATATTTCAACACAGACACGCTTCCGCTCCGAGCTGGCCGCAGCGGTACATAAGGCTGTAAAGGACACAGCCTAAGTACCGGCGGCCAGCAAGGGTCTGTTTATGAAATATGCCCCCTGGAAATTACCATTGCAAGAATTACTGTAATAATAAAATAAGGTATATATAGGAGAAGAAGATGGAAGAGAAGAAATATACTTATGAGGACTTTTTAAAGATAGTGGAGACTTTGCGCAGTGAAGAAGGCTGTCCCTGGGACCGGCAGCAGACCCATATGAGCCTGCGGCCCTGTATGACGGAGGAGGCGGCAGAGGTGAATGGAGCCATTCGCATTCTGGAGCAGACCGGCAGCTGTGAAAACCTCAGGGAGGAGCTGGGGGATGTGCTTCTTCAGGTGGTTATGCACGCCCAGATTGCAAAAGAGGAGGGGCTGTTTGACATGGGGGACGTGGTGTCGGAGGTGGCCGCTAAGATGGTGCGCAGGCATCCCCATGTGTTCGGGAATCTTGCCGTAGAGGGCCCGGGGCAGGTATTGGAGAATTGGGAGGAAATCAAGAAGAAGGAAAAGGAGGGGAAGACCATTACAGAGTCTGTGCTGCGGGAGATTCCTAAGGAGCTGCCTGCCCTCACCAGGGCGCAGAAGGTGTTAAAAAAGGCGGACAAGCTCTATGAACCCCAGGGGGATTTTAAGGCGTGCGCGGAGCAGATACTGGATGCGGCTAAGAGGCTTAAGATGTGTACTCCGGTGGATTATGACCCGGAAATTTCAAGGCTTACAGGGGACATCCTTATGGCCCTTTCCCGGATAGCAGGCCTATGCAGACTGTCTCAGGAGCAGATTCTCACAGACCGCACAGAAGATTTGATAGACAGGCTGGAAGGAGCAGAGAAAAAAGTGCCGTAAATGTGGGGAAAGTGCCGTAAATATGGGGAAAATGCCTTGACAAATGCAGTAAAAACGGATATATATATGTATAGACGTTTCTCAAGAAGCATCTACGTGAAATACAATCAACGAAAACTCATTACAGGAGGAGTTCAAAATGAACAAAACAGAATTAGTGGCAGCTATAGCTGATCAGGCTGAAATTTCTAAGAAAGATGCTGAAAAGGCTTTGAAGGCTTTTACGGATGTTGTTGCTGCAGAATTGAAGAAGGACGGAAAGGTTCAGTTAGTAGGCTTCGGCACCTTTGAAGTTTCCAAGAGAGCGGAGAGAGAAGGAAGAAATCCCCAGAGCGGCGAGCCTATGAAGATTGCAGCCTCCAAGGCGCCTAAGTTCAAGGCAGGCAAGGCTTTGAAGGATATGCTGAACGCATAATAAGGGCTGTTTGGGAGAACCTCCAGAAGGCGGTTCTCTTTTTTTGCCTGTTTCTGTGGCAGAGGCGCCCGGAAAACCCGGGCGTCCTCCTTTGGAAAGGAGCATATATGAGACTTGACAAGTATTTAAAGGTATCCCGTCTGATCAAGCGCCGTACCGTGGCCAACGAGGCCTGCGACAGCGGAAGGGTGCTGATAAACGATAAGCCCGCCAAGGCCTCCGCAAACGTAAAGAAGGGAGATATCATATCTATTTCCTTCGGAAACAAGGAGGTAAGAGTGGAGGTGCTGGACGTGCAGGAAACTGTAAAAAAGGAAGAGGCCGGCGAGCTGTTCCGCTATCTGTAAGTATTTTTTCACACAGGAATTTTTCCGGCTCCTGTCTAATATAATGTAAGAGAACAGGGTGGCAGCTTCTTTGGGGCCTTGAAAAAGGCGCAGAACCCACCGGGCAGGAGGATTTATGGAAGATTTAAGCAACAGCGGACGCACCCATAAGGTGACAATGACAAATCGAAGGACCTGCGCCATCAACGGTGTGAGCGATGTCCTTTCCTTTGACGTGCATGAGATTCTCCTGGAGACGGAGCAGGGGATGCTTATGATCAAGGGGGATGAGCTGCATGTGAACAGACTGACTCTGGATAAGGGCGAGGTGGACATTGACGGCAGAATCGACAGCTTTACCTATTCCGATCAAAACCTGGCCGGACATAAAAATGAATCCCTGCTAAACAGGCTGTTTCGCTGAAGGAGCCGCCCATGGCAAACGAGAATCTTTTTCTTTTTTATGCCCTGCTCATGGGCATTTTTATTACCTTCCTGTACGATATTCTCAGGATATTGAGAAGAGTTCTGCCTCACAGCGGCTTCTGGGTGTCCGTGGAGGACCTCTGCTTTTGGGCCTACTGTGCGGCGGAGGTGTTCTTGCTTTTGTATCATGAAAGCAACGGCACACTGCGCTGGTTTGCCGTGCTTGGTGCGATGACAGGCATGGTGCTGTATAAAAAGCTGGTAAGTCCCTTTTTCGTAAAATATGTGTCCCTTCTTTTGGGACGCGTGCTATTTGCACTGGGAAAAATCTCCTGTTTTCTGGCAAGGCCCTTTTTATGGGCTGCAAAAGCCCTGAAAAACAGGGCGGGAAAGGCAAAAAAGAGTCTTTCCAGACAGGGCAGAAGGGGAGGCCGGCTGCTAAAAAAGAAGTTGACTCTGCTTGTGAAAATGCTTAAAATGACATTATAGGGTAAGTTTGTTGAAAGGCCGCCTTGCGGTGTGCGGATAGAGGTGTTTGTATGACGAGAAGAAAAATTGCATACCGGAAAAGACATCAAAACCGCTTCAGCATGTTTCTGGTGACGCTGGTGGTAATTATGATCATGGTGGCCGTGGCTGTGCAAAGCGTAGAGCTGGAGCAGAAAATAGAAGCCTATGCCGCCAGAGAGGAGCAGCTAAAGGAGCAGATCGCGGCGGAGGATGAACGGACACAGGAGATAGAGGAATATCGGAAGTATACCCAGACCAAGGCCTATGTGGAAGAGGTGGCCAAGGATAAGCTGGGACTGGTATATGAGGGTGAGATTCTTTTTAAAGAGGATGATTGAGAATCAGGTAAGCAGAAGTCTTAGGGCTTCTGCTTTTTTTGTCGCAAAAAATTAAGCATATTCCTTCCTCTTTTTGACAAAAACAAGAAAATGCTGCCACTATAATGAGTACTGCTTGGCCTAAGCGGCAACGCCCGGCTGAGGGAAGAAAGGGGAAACAGTATGGGAACGGACAGATGGAAAATGCGGGAAAAGGAAATTTACACCGTACAGGTGCCTGATTTGTGTAAGAGAAGGCTTTTGGGATATGCGGAAACCTTCCGCGAGCTTGCCCGCAGCTTCGGCGGAGCGTTTGAAGGGACAGAAACGGGGACGGACAGGCAGACCTTTCTCGATGCCAGAAAGGTCTGGGAGAACAGACAGGTCATGGGGAGCAATTTCAGTGAGGTGGCCCAGATTATGACGGAGGTGGCGGATCAGGTATTCCACTATGAGCCTATGGAAGAAAAATGCAGACGCCAGATTGTTCACGCCATGAAAGAGGAGGGGATTGTGGTAGAGGATATCTGCTATCTTCCACAGGCCGACGACAGGAAGGCCATCGGCCTTACCATGTGCATTCGGAAAAGGGACAGAATGCCCTCCCAGGAGGCTGCGGACATGCTTTCCGTTTTGCTGGACCGGCATCTGCAGGTATCGGTCACAAGTCCATACTATATTGAAAGAGAAATACATAGCTTTATTCTTGTAGAGGAGCCTTCCTTTATTGTGCTCTCCGGGTTTTCCAAGGCTGTAAAGGAAAATGAAACGGTCTCCGGGGATAACTATGCCATGATAGAATCGGAAAAGGGCAGGCTGACGGTGCTTTTGTCCGATGGAACCGGCTCTGGGGAGGAGGCCAGCGCAGAAAGCGAGAGAGTGCTGGACTTGATGGAGAAAATGCTGGAGGCGGGCTACGGCATGGAGACGGCTGTGAATCTGGTAAATGCTGCGCTCTTTGCCAGGGGGGAGGAGCACAATCATCCCACCCTTGACATCTGCGATCTGGATCTTTACCGGGGAAGCTGCAGCCTGTGGAAGGTGGGAGCAGCAGCTTCCTTCTTAAAAAAGGGAAGAAAGGTGGAGGAAATTGAAATGGGAAGCCTTCCCCTGGGAGTTTTCCGCAGCATAGAGCCTGAGGCTGTGCACAGAAGGCTGACGGACGGAGACTATCTGGTGCTTGTGACGGACGGAGTGCTGGATGCGCTGGGGGAGGGAAATTATGAGGAAGCTATGTGTGAGGCCATATCAGAAGTGACGAAACAAAATCCCAGGGAGATTGCCGAGCAGCTGCTGCAGATGGTGATCCGCACAAGCAAGGGACGTATTTTGGACGACATGACCATAATTGTGATCGGCATTTGGGAAAATAGCGGTATTACTTGATTTTTTTGGGATTTTCAGATACCATAAAGGTTGACATGAACAACGCACGAAGGACGGAGGAAAAAGTGTTCTCCTTTATGGAAGAACACCATATGCTGAAAGCCGGCGACCGGGTGGTGGCCGGAATCTCTGGAGGGGCAGACTCGCTTTGCCTCTTATTTGTGTTGCTGGAATGGGCAAAGAGAACTCCTCTTTTTTTGGCGGTGGTCCATGTGGATCACGGTCTGAGGCAGGAATCCGGGGAGGATGCCCGGTATGTGGAGGCCCTTTGCCGCAGCCTTGAAATCCCTTTTTATCTGACCAGGGCTGATGTAAAAGCCAGGGCAGAGCGGGACAAATGCTCTGAGGAGGAGGCGGGACGAAGCATCCGCTACGAGGCGTTTTCCCAGGCGGCAGAGGATTTTGGGGCTGGGAGGATTGCGGTGGCCCACAACAGCAATGATTTAAGTGAAACCATGCTGTTTCACTTATTTCGGGGAAGCGGCCTGAAGGGGCTTTGCGGCATCCCTCCTGTGAGGGATGAGATCATCCGCCCTATTCTCTGCCTGGAAAGGCCGGAAATAGAAGGGTATTTAAAGGAGCGGGGCATTTCCTGGCGAAAGGATGCCACCAATGAAGAGGATGATTATACCAGAAACAGAATCAGACATCATATTCTGCCCTATGCTGAGAATGAAATCGCGCCGGGCTGTGTGGCCCGCATGAGCAGAACGGCCCGGATTCTGTCGGAGACGGAGGATTATCTGGAGGTCCAGACGAAGGAGGCTCTCAAAAGATGCGTCAGAGCAGCTTCTCCAGGGGCGGCTGGAGAGGAGGCCCTGAAAGAAGGGGCTTTTGCGGTGATTGACAGGAATTTGTTTGTAAAGGAGCATCCGGCCATCCGCGCAAGAATGCTGCACTGTCTTTTAAAGGAGCTGTGGCCCGGGCATAAGGATATGGAGTATGTGCATATCCAGGCGATGATGACTTTATTTACGCAGGAGGGAAACCGGAGCGTGAGCCTGCCCTTTGGCATGAACGCCAGAAGGGAATATGACAAGGTGATTCTGGAAAAGAGGGCCCCGCAGGATAGGGGAGCGCCTTTGGAGGAGAGAGGAGAATTTTCCCCCGTGTCCATAGGGGCCGGAGAATTGGGAGAAACTCCACTGCGGGTGGGCCTTGGAGCCTGGGGGGAGGCGGAACTCACCCTGCTTTTGGCAGAAAAACACAGGGAAGTGCCCCAAAGGGAATGTACGAAATGGTTCGATTATGATAAAATAAATAAGCCCTTGGTGTTCCGCACCAGACAAAAAGGGGACTATCTCACCCTGTCTGACGGACGGGGCGGGCAGATGCACAAATCTCTGAAGGATTATATGATTACGGAGAAGATTCCCAAAGATAAGCGGGAGCGCATTCTGGTTTTGGCGCAGGAGCATCATGTGCTTTGGCTTGCAGGCTGGCGCATCAGTGAATATTATAAAATAAATGGGAATACAAAGCGCATTCTGCAGGTACAATTAAGAAGAGACTGCGGGGGCAGTGAAACGGAGGAAGGCTATGGCAGAGAGCATTAGAGTACTATTATCCGAGAAAGAGGTGGACGAAAGGATTCAGGCCATCGGGGAACAGATCAGCAGGGACTACCAGGGCAGGCAGGTGCATCTGGTATGCGTTTTAAAGGGCGGAAGCTTTTTTATGTGCGAGCTGGCAAAGAGAATCACGGTGCCCGTGTCCCTGGACTTCATGTCTGTGTCCAGCTACGGAAGCGACACCAAATCCAGCGGTGTGGTAAAAATCGTAAAGGATCTGGATGAGTCCCTGAAGGATAAGGATGTGATTGTAGTGGAGGATATTGTGGACAGCGGCAGGACACTGAGCTATCTGCTGGAAATGCTCAAGGACAGAGGGCCCAGATCCCTGCGTCTGTGTACGCTGCTTGACAAACCGGAGAGACGGGTGGTTGATGTAAAGGTGGACTACACGGGATTTGAGATACCGGATGAATTTGTAGTGGGCTATGGTCTGGACTATGACCAGAGATACCGCAATCTGCCCTACATCGGGGTTGTGGAATTTAATTAAAGTGAGTAGGAGGCCCAAAATTGAAGCAAGGCGGTAAAAGTTTTAACTCTTTCTTTGTTTTTCTGATTATGCTGGTGCTGGTGGTTGCAGTGCTGAGCCTGTTCAGCGAGCAAAGAAACGGCTACACCAGGGCAGATTTTATGTCGGACCTGGAGGGGGATAAGATTGAGGAGCTTATCATTCAGCCAAACGCAGAGACTCCCACCGGTTATGTGGAGGTGGAGATGACGGATGGCTCGGACAGAAGGCTTTATGTCACCGACGTGTCTGAGATTGAGGAAGTAATCAGACAGGCGGGGTATGATCCCGTGGTTTTGGATGTGCAGCGGCAGAGCTGGTTTTTGACCACCCTGGTTCCCATGCTCATTGTGCTGGTGGTGGGACTGTTTCTTTTTATGATGCTCAACACCCAGAACACTGGCGGCAGCAATGGGAAAATGATGAATTTCGGCAAAAGCCGGGCCAAGATGGTTGTTGGAGAGAAAAAGGTCACCTTTGCGCAGGTGGCAGGCTTAAAGGAAGAGAAGGAAGAGCTTCAGGAGATCGTTGATTTCTTAAAGGAGCCGGGGAAATATACCCGGGTGGGAGCCAGGATTCCAAAGGGCGTGCTTTTAGAGGGTCCGCCCGGAACCGGAAAGACGCTTCTTGCAAAGGCTGTGGCGGGAGAGGCAGGCGTTCCCTTCTTCAGCATTTCCGGCTCCGACTTTGTGGAAATGTTTGTGGGCGTGGGCGCTTCCAGGGTTCGGGATTTGTTTGAGGAAGCAAAGAAAAATGCACCCTGCATTGTATTCATCGACGAGATTGACGCGGTGGCAAGACGCCGGGGCACTGGCATGGGAGGCGGCCATGACGAGAGGGAGCAGACCCTGAATCAGCTTCTTGTGGAAATGGACGGCTTTGGCGTCAACGAGGGAATTATTATTATGGCGGCTACCAACCGGGTGGACATTCTGGACCCGGCTATCCTGCGGCCCGGGCGTTTTGACCGCAAGGTGGCGGTAGGCAGGCCGGATATCGGCGGGAGAGAGGAGATTTTAAAGGTTCACGCGAAGAATAAGCCCCTGGGAGACGATGTGGATCTCAAGCAGGTGGCCCAGACCACGGCGGGCTTTACCGGGGCTGACCTGGAAAACCTTATGAATGAAGCGGCGATTCTTGCAGCGAAGGAGGGGAAGGCCTATCTGTCTCAGGAGGATATCAAAAAATCCTTCATTAAGGTGGGCATTGGCTCCGAAAAGAAGAGCCGTATCATCTCCGACAAGGAAAAGAAAATCACGGCGTACCATGAGGCGGGCCACGCCATTTTATTTCATGTGCTGCCCGACGTAGGCCCTGTGTATACGGTTTCCATCATTCCCACGGGAGTGGGAGCGGCAGGCTATACCATGCCCCTGCCGGAAAAGGATGAAATGTTTATCACCAAGGGAGAGATGCTGCAGGATATTATGGTGTCCTTAGGCGGCAGAATCGCCGAGGAAATTATCTTTAAGGACATTACCACAGGAGCCTCCAGCGATATCAAGAAAGCCACAAAGGTGGCCCGCAGGATG
Source organism: Candidatus Acetatifactor stercoripullorum (assembly GCF_944382095.1). Taxonomy (NCBI): domain Bacteria; kingdom Bacillati; phylum Bacillota; class Clostridia; order Lachnospirales; family Lachnospiraceae; genus Acetatifactor; species Candidatus Acetatifactor stercoripullorum. Next base: position 20,868 of record NZ_CALWMU010000011.1, on the reverse strand, counting down.
GTGACGCGCTTTGGCATGTCGGAAAATATCGGCGTGATCTGCTATGACGATGATGACGACGAGGTATTTATCGGAAGAGACTTAGCCCACGCAAAGGCTCACAGCGAGGCTGTGTCCGGTGAGATTGACCGAGAGGTGAAGTCTATTATTGATGAATGCTATGCAAAGGCAAAGGCCATTATTCTGGAAAACGAAGGAGTGCTCCACAGGTGTGCCCAGCTTCTTTTGGAGAAGGAAAAGATTGGCCGGGAGGAATTTGAAGGGCTCTTTGCGGCACAGGCTTAAAGCCCACAAGGCTTTTGGTGATTTTACACAACAAGGCATTGTGAAAAATTGACAAAAACGGAATAGCAAATTTGTAATATTTGTGAATTCTGAGAATAGCCAAATGGGGGAACGCATGCTATTATAATATACGTAACCCCCCCCCAATACATTATATAGTTTTTTGCTATACCCCATAAGAAAGAAATACCTTCTCTAAAAAGGACAGCCTTTAAAAGCTGTCCTTTTTACCGTATATGCCTGTAAATCCGCAGATTTGCTATTGAACTTATATTTTCTTTTCAGTACAATAGGATTGGGCATACTATATTACAGAATATGATTGTAAGGCAGGTAGAACTATGGACTTGGAAAAGATAAGGCAGACGGAATACAACCAGCAGTATATTTCTTCCATGCGGCCGGTTTTTAACAGGCGTGCGCTTTATTCGGACACTACGGGGGAGTATGTGATTCCCCAGGAGCCCACTCCCTATGACCTGGTGACCATACGGTTCCGTACCGCAAAAAACAATGTGGACTGTGTGTTTTTTGTGCACAAGGGACAAAGATATCTGATGAACAAGGTGGAAACCGATGAGCAGTTTGATTTTTACGCTTTTCAGCTTCAGCTGGACAACGAGAAGGTTTCCTATTATTTTGAGATACGCACCGGCCGTCTGACCGGTTATTTTGACGTAAGGGGTTTGGTTCAGGAGGTAAATGAGTACTATGACTTTGTGATCCTGCCGGGCTTTCAGACTCCGGACTGGGCCAAGGGCGCGGTGATGTACCAGATTTATGTGGACCGATTCTGTAATGGCGATCCTTCAAACGATGTGGAGACGGGAGAGTATTGCTATATCGGCGAGCCCGTAAAGAGGGTGGAGGATTGGAACACATATCCGGCCCAGATGGATGTGAGGAATTTTTACGGAGGCGACCTTAAGGGTGTTCTGGATAAAATGGATTATCTGCAGAACCTGGGAGTGGAGGTGATCTACTTTAACCCTCTGTTTGTGTCTCCCTCCAATCATAAGTATGATATTCAGGATTATGACTATATCGATCCCCATTACGGTAAAATTGTGGATGAAAAAGGGGAGCTTTTGCAAAATGGGCAGAAGGAGAACCAGTCTGCCACAAAATATATCAACCGTGTCACGAACAAGGCCAATCTGGAAGCTGGCAACCGGCTGTTTGCGCAGCTTGTGGAGCAGGCCCACAAGAGAGGCATGAAGGTAATTCTGGACGGCGTATTCAACCATTGCGGCTCCTTTAATAAATGGCTGGACAGGGAGCGCATTTACGAAAAGGCCGAGGGCTATGAAAAGGGCGCTTTTATCGATGGGGACAGCCCCTACCGGAATTACTTTGACTTTCGTGATCAAAATGGCTGGCCCTGCAATACCAGCTACGACGGCTGGTGGGGACATGACACGCTGCCGAAGCTTAACTATGAGGGCTCTAAGGAGCTGTTTGATTATGTGATGCACATTGCAAGAAAATGGGTGTCGCCGCCCTATAATGCAGATGGCTGGAGGCTTGATGTGGCGGCGGATTTGGGCCACAGCAGAGAGTTTAACCATCATTTCTGGAAGGAATTCCGCCGAAACGTAAAGGAGGCAAACCCCAACGCCATTATTTTGGCGGAGCATTATGGAAATACCAGGGACTGGCTTCAGGGAGACGAGTGGGATACGGTTATGAACTATGACGCTTTTATGGAGCCGGTTACATGGTTTTTGACTGGGATGGAGAAGCACAGCGACGACTTCAGGGAGGATCTGCTGGGCAATGCGGAGAGCTTTTGGGGCGCCATGCGTCATCACACGGCCAGCTTTTCCATGCCAAGCTGGCAGGTGGCCATGAATGAGCTGTCCAACCATGATCACTCCCGTTTTCTTACCCGCACCAACCATAAGGTTGGAAGAATCAACACCCTGGGTTCCCAGGCGGCGGAGCAGGACGTGAGCAAGGCCGTTTTCCGGGAAGGGGTTGTGATACAGATGACATGGGTGGGGGCGCCCACCATCTATTACGGGGATGAAGCGGGTCTGTGCGGCTTTACCGACCCGGATAACAGACGCAGCTATCCCTGGGGCAGGGAGGACACGGAGCTGATTGCCTTTCACAGAGATATTATCCGCCTTAGAAAAGAGAATCCGGAGCTGAGAAGAGGATCCATCAAGAGCGTGGAGTCGGATTATAACTTCCTTGCCTATGGGCGGTTTAACAGAGCGGGACAGTGTGTGATTGCCGTGAACAACAACAATGAGCCGGTGACCAAGGAGCTGGTGGTATGGCCTTTGGGGATACCAAAGACCGGAAAAATGAAGGTGCTTTTGCAGACCGGGGAAGAGGGCTATACCCTGGAGGGACAGGAGTATGCGGTTACGGCGGGCAAGATTATCCTGGATATGCCCCCCACCAGCGCGGTCATTTTAAAGTATACAGGAAAATAGAAAGGACAAAAGAGAATGCAGGCGGTCATATTCGGATTACTGATTCCCATAATACCTCTGCTGCTTTGGCGCAGCTATCATAAGGGAAAGGAGCTCACCACAGGGGAGGCGGTATTACGCTATGGGGCATATACTCTCCTGGTTACTCTGCTTTCCTCCGGAGCTATGGTATTTTTATGCGACGAGGGAACCTCCTTTTGGGAAAAGATAGACAGATCCCCTTCCTTTGTTTTGAAATTTGCGGCAGTGGAGCTTTTGGCGGCTCTTGTGACGGCTGGAGGAGAATGGCTGTTAAGCTGCCGGAAGGTTTCAGTGAAGGTGGACTGGGAGGAATACCGCAGTGTGTGGCTGGTGCGGTTTGTACGAAAATATGTGTTTCCCGCCGGTATCTATCTGCTGGCGTTGTTTGTAGTGCTTCTCAACGTAAGCCTGATGTTTGACAATGTACTGTGGGGGGATGAAGCCTTTTCCGCCAACACGGCCCAAAAATCCATGGCGGGCATTATGCAGGTGCTCTATTATTGGGACAGCCATCCGCCTCTGTACTATTATTGGCTGAAGCTGTTCGGAGAGCTGTTTGGTTACACAGTGCCGGTGTATCATCTGGCCTCTCTTGTGCCCTTTGGGACCGGTCTTGTGATGGCGGTGACCTTTTTCCGCAAGCGCTTTGGAAATATCCCGGCGGCATTTTTTGTGATGATCTCCGGTCTGGCCTCCTCCTGTCTGGAATACAATCTGGAGGTGCGAATGTACGCTTTGGCTTTTCTGGCCATGGCGGCCTGCTTTTACTGCTCCTTCCGGGTGCTGTGCGGAGGGAAGGCAGCCTGGGTGGGAATGGTGCTTTGGGCGCTGATTGGGGCTTATGCCCATTATTACGCGCTGGTAAGCGCCGGGATTCTTTTGTTTGTCACGGCTGTGGCTTATTTTGTGCGTTACAGGGGAAAAGCCTGGATCAAGGGGCTTGTGTCCATAGTGGTGTTTGCTGTGGGCTATCTGCCCTGGCTGCAGCGTCTGCTTTCCACCACGGAAAGCGTCAGCAATAACTGGTGGATGTCACAGCTGCTGCCGTTAAAGCAAAGCCTTGTGATGCTCACCGGAGGAGCCTCTATGAGCCGGATTCTGCTTCCTTTGTTTGTGGTTTTCCTGCTGATTCTGCTTTTGGCGGAGTCCTCGTTCTTTGAGATAAAAAGGCAGGATGGCAGGACTGGCATACTGATACATACACCCTCTGTAAGAGCCTGGTCCGATACTACATACGCCGCAGCAGTGGGAGCCCTTACTGTGATTGGCACACTTTTGTTTGCCTATGTGCTGTGCCTTTTGATGGGGCCCGTGCTGGCAGAGAGATATCTGTACCCCTTGAGCGCGGTTGTTTTTGTGACCCTGGTGATAGAGTGTAACGGCATCCTTGGGCTTCTTGGAAGGCTGGGCGGGAAATGGAAAAAGGAATGGCCTGTAAAAGCGGGTAAGGCCGTTTTGGTGGTGGTTCTGGCTCTGCTGTTTGGCATGGGAATACAGAATTACCAGTCCTACAGCGCTGAGGTAAACAGGCAGGAGCAGGAGACGGCCGAAACCCTTTCTTTGATGGGAGAGGTGCCTGAGGAGGTAAAGCTGGTAAGCAACGGTGTCCAGCATCTTGGATGGACGGTGTTAGCCTTTTATTTCCCGGAAAATGAAGTAATCAACGGCAATTATCTCAGCACGGACGCTGACAGGTTCTGGTACTTTACTCCTGATTACATGTCCCAGAGCGATATTGATCAGATGACAGCCAAGGGCTACAGCATAGCGGGCTACGGAGAAATGCAGCTGGCAAAATATCCTTTTGTGCTCTACTATTTTGAGAAGGCGCCCATGGAGCCATAAGAGGGCAAGCTTTTTTTGCTTGCATTTTGTGTAAAACTGTGATACAATTTCACATTGTTAAGGCATTTGCCTTGCGTGGATGGATTCCCGAGTGGCCAAAGGGGACAGACTGTAAATCTGCTGCAAATTGCTTCGGTGGTTCGAATCCACCTCCATCCATTTGCTGGTGTGGCGGAATAGGCAGACGCAAGGGACTTAAAATCCCTCGGGGGCGACCTCGTACCGGTTCAAGTCCGGTTACCAGCAGTATAGAAATGACAAAAATACAACATTTTCGTTGTATTTTTTTTGTTTATATATTGACACAGTGTCAAAAAAAGGAGAGAAGGTGTAAAGATTGAAAATTAAAATTTTCAATCCGGAATTTGTGCTGCCGCACAAAGTTCCTTCTGGTTACAAAGCCGCTTGCGCGGCAGAATGAGAGGAAAGAAAATGAAAAAAATATTGGTTGCTTATTTTTCTGCCAGCGGAGTGACAGCCAAAGCAGCAGAAAGGATTGCTGCAGCTATCAGCGCAGATTTGGCGGAATTGAAAAAGCGGCGCAAAGCCTGCAGTCCCATTGTCCGGCTGCAGCCTGGAAGCCAGGCAGAGTGCTTGGCTATGCGGAAGCGGAAAAGTGGGCAAAAACTGTGATAGAATAGATAAGCAATTAAGGAAGTGCCATTTATGCCAAAGGGTTCAGAAGAAATGACCAACGCAAGAAAAGAGGAAATCATAAATGCCTGTGCGGAGCTTTATGAAACGATGAATTTCAAGGATGTGACGCTTAAGGATGTTGGAGCAAAAACCTCTTTTACCCGTACGCTGATTTATTATTATTTTCATACGAAAGAGGAAATATTTCTCGCATTGCTTCAGAAAGAGTACGAGGCATGGATTGAGGATTTGAATGCGATGCGGCAGAGCTGTCAGAAGCTGTCTGTTGATGAATTTGCTGATGAAATGGCCCATTCCTTGGAAAGGCGCAGCCGTCTGCTGAAGCTTATGTCCATGAATCATTATGACATGGAGGCCAATAGCCGAATGGAAAACCTGGTTGCTTTCAAGAGGGCATATGGGAATTCTATGCGCGCTGTAACCTGCTGCCTGGAAAAGTTTTTTCCGCAGATGACAGTCCGTGACATACAGGAGTTTATCTATGCCTTTTTTCCGTTTATGTTTGGCATATACCCTTATACGGTGGTAACGGATAAACAAAAGGAAGCTTTAAAGCAGGCTCAAGCCGATTATGTTTTTTTGTCTATTTATGAAATTACAAAGTCAATGGTGCTTAAGCTGCTGCAAGGATTTGCGTAATTTATGGGGGAGAAAGCCCTGAAAGTGGAGGTAACTGCCAATGGAGCTTCGCACTCTTCGCTATTTCCTTGCAGTAGCAGGGGAAGAGAATATTACAAAAGCGGCGGACATTCTGCATGTGACACAGCCCACCTTAAGCAGGCAGATGATTGACCTGGAAAAGGAGCTGGGCACGACGCTGATGCTTCGGGGCAAATCCAGACTGACCCTGACGGACGACGGTATTTTTTTCCGGCAGCGTGCAGAAGAAATTGTAGAGCTGGCAGACCGGCTGGATAAGGGGCTTTTGGATGTAGGGCTCCTGCTGGAGTCCGTGGACACGGTTAAGTATGATTTTATCAGACTTTCTCAAAAGGAAACCTGGGGAGTGCTTATGCGGGACGATCATCCCCTGGCTTTCCGGGAATCCATCAGGCCCGAAGAGGCTGCAAATTATCCGCTGATCCTGCCGCTGCGGGAGAGGGTCCGCGCAGAGATTCTCAACTGGCTCAAAAGGGAGGAGAAGGATTTGAACATTCCCCTGAGCTATACCTTGCTTTCCAATGCGGCATTGCTGGTGGAGGAGGGGCTGGGCTGTGCCTTCTGCCTGGATGGGGCATTGGCCATTCACAGCAGCCCCCGGCTGCGGTTTGTTCCTGTTTATCCTGAGCATATGACCCGAAGCGTACTGATCTGGAAGAAAAAGCATCTGTTTTCTCCGGCAGCCTCTCTGTTCATTCAGGAAATCAATATGCTCCGGGCCCAGATAGAATAAATAATTTTCACTTATTCTTCCAGGGATATTTCGATATAGGCTCCATCGCCGTAGGGATCGGCCAGTATCAGAGTCTTACCATCGGAAACGAAAATATAAGACTTTTCATAGGATTCCGTGGGCTCGCCAAATAACTGGGTCAAGGTCTGGGCGTATTCGCTTAAATCAGACTGGCCTAAATTGATTACTGCCTGTTCCAGTAAATCGGAGCCTTCCTGATATAGATTGAAGGACAAGGAAACATCGGCATTTTCTCCTAAAAGAGAAAGCGTGTAGCTGCGCTCCAAAAGAAGTCCATCCCCGTTTTGCATTTCTTCTCCCTGGCCCAGAAGGGCTGTAACCTCGGAGTCGGCCTTTCCTACCAGATCTGTCAGAGCTTTCAGATCAACGTTGGTTTGGGAAAGAGTTTCACTTTCTGCCTGAACTGTTGATGTGGCTGCTTCGGGGTCTGTCTGCTGCGCCGCCGTTGTCTCAGAGGCTTCTGAAGCTGCCGGGGCAGCTTCCTGAGAGGGGCTTTGGCATCCGGTCAGAGCCAGAAGGCAGAAGGTTATCATTAAGTAATAACGTAATTTCATATATATTTTCTCCTTTTTCTCTATTAAATAAAAGCACTCTGCAGAAAAATTTAACCGGTTGTCAAAGTATAGCATAAGGCTTTTGAGAAAAAAAGGCGATGTCCCTAACTTTAAGAGATTCTTAAGAATATCGATTCCAGCTGTAAAGTAAAGAAATTAGATATGTTCGAGAAGCTGACACAAGAATGCCCCAGCTCCGGAAATTTATCCGTCCGGGGCAGATAGGCAATATTTCCGAACCGGACTTGGTAAACTGTTGGGAGCTGGGGATGTAGTGGCTTAGCTTATCCCTCCGCTGCTTTGTTGACACAGTCTACAGCATTCAGGCTGCGGGGATAACCGATATAGGGCAGGCACTGGGATACCACCCGAATGAGAAAATCCTTGTCGTTGCCCAAATTCATATTTCCTTTGGCATGGCTTGTCAGCTGGGGTTCACAGCCGCCCTGAGCTGCCAGAAAGCAGAAGGTGATCATCTCCCGCTGGGCCAGGGTAAGGCCACTGCGGGTATAGTAATCCCCAAAGCAGTTAGCCGCCAGCCAGCGGTTGATATGACCGGCCTTCCAGGCCTCCAGCATCTGAGGACCGAAGATATCCGCCTGGGCCTGAGCGCCTTTTTCTAACCGGTTTTCCATGGTGGTGGCAGCCTGGCCCTCCAGAGGAAGGGACACGCCGCGCTGCATTAAAATCTCGTTTGTGGCTTTCAGGAAGGGCAGCACCCGTCCGATTCCCAAATAATCCACTGCCTGATAGACAATCTCTTTGACCATGACTGGGGTAACACCGGCATCCAGGGCATCAGGCAGCTCTTCCCAGAAAGTGTCAATTCCCTGGCAGCCCAGCAATGCGGCCAGAATCGCCATATGCCGGGTGACAGGTTCCAGCTCCTGCCCAGGCTCGTTTACCACTTCATCAAAGGCAAAGTGCTCAAAGCGTTCCATAAATTCCGGATCGGTTGCCCGATAGTTGTTCATCATAAAGCAAAACTCCTTTCGCATTTCGGCCTTTTTACTGCAGTTTGGAATAGCTTTCGTCATCTACCGGTTCAAGCCACTCGTTGTTTGTTTCTTCGCCGGGCACTTCCACGGCAATGTGGCTGAACCAGCTGTCGGCCTTGGCGCCGTGCCAGTGCTTCACCTCCGGCGGGATGACGATGACCGTGCCGGGAGTGAGGCTTACAGCATCCTTGCCTTCCTCCTGGTACCAACCCTCACCTGCAGTGCAGATGAGAATCTGCCCGCCGCCTGTTTTTGCATGATGAATGTGCCAGTTGTTGCGGCAGCCCGGCTCAAAGGTGACGTTTGCCAAACCCACGGTGCTTTCACCGGGCCTGGTCAGGGGATTTAAATAGGAATTCCCAATAAAGTATTGAGCAAAAGCGGTGTTGGCACTTCCCTGGCCGAAAACATTCTGTTGGTCAAATGTGTTTTTGTCTTGGATTTTCATTCTTATAATCCGCCTTTCTGCGAAAGGCACCAATGCGTCATGAAACGGGTTGGCTGACTTTCGCTTTTCTAATCTATCTTCCTTCTGATATTATTCTCTTATAAAACTGACACACTACAGAACACGCGGAGGTGAGTGGCGGGGCTGTATAGCGGCGACCTCGTATTCTTATTTGTTGTCGGTCGTCCGTTAAGGCATCAATGATTGGCGCATTACCGTAGCCCGTAAACTTATCTCTTCCAAAGTCGACTCGATTTTGCCGGATGACCAGTCACTGTCAGTTTTATTACTATAATTATCAGGAGGTTATTTTGTGTCGTTTAAAATCTTAAAAAACAACTGCTGTGGACTTGATGTCCACAAAACATGGATTTATGCCTGCATTGGTATTACTGATTCTCACAGCCGTACAGAATATAAGCAGGCTCGCTTTTCTTCCTTTTCCAAAGGATTGCAAAAGCTGTGTGACTGGCTTGCAAAATATCACTGTACTGATGTCTGTATGGAATCTACCGGCAAGTATTGGATTCCTGTTTTTAACATTTTGGAGAAGAATAACATCTGGATTACTCTTTCCCACCCCAAATATACCAAGCCCCAAAAGGGCAATAAGACTGACCGCAAGGATGCCAAGTGGATTTGCGATTTATATATGTGCGGAATGGTCAAACCTTCCTTTATTCCACCTGCTGACATCCGTGAATTAAGAGATTTGGTAAGATACCGATATAAGCTCACCTGTATGATTACCGGTGAAAAGAATCGTGCTCAAAATTGTCTTACCGTGTCTAACTTAAAACTGGATGATGTCTTTTCTGATGTATTTGGTAAATCTTCCCGTTCTATTACAGAACAGATTTTACAACACCCTGGGGAAACCTTTGATGCAGCGCCTTTTGTTGATAGCAGATGTAAAACTCCTATCGAAGAAATACAGGCTGCCGTTGATGGCGCCATCTCTGCTGAACAGGCTGTGAAACTCAGGCAGTGCCTTGACCACATCGATGAATTAGAAATGCACAAAGCAGAAATAGAACGGGAAATCTTTCGTCTCAGTGATAAATACGAAGAAGCCCTTACCCTTATTCGAACCGTGCCAGGATTCGATAAGAACCCAATGACTGCTATTCAGGTGCTCTCTGAAATCGGAGGTGATATGTCTGTCTTCCCCTCAGCTAAAAACCTCGTCTCATGGGCTGGATGTTGTCCTCGTAACGATCAAAGCAATCGCAAAATCAAATCCACTAGGATTTCCCGTGCTGGTTCTTATTTTAAACCAGTTTTAGTGCAGATTGCAAATGCTTTAATCAAATCCAAGAAACATCCTGAAATTACGAACCGTTATCGACGTATCAAAGCACGGCGCGGCCACAAGAAAGCTGTTATTGCTATCTGTCGTATGCTCCTGACCGCTATCTGGCACATACTTACAGATTTAAAACCCTATACACCGGAAGGCTTTCTTGAGCAGCGTCCTGTGAATGGAGCAAAAGTCTTGACTACTTCACAGGCACTTAATCTGCTTAAACAACGAGGATATATCATCAAAGATAATGTGATTCCTGTTTCCTGATTAGGTGTTGTGTCCATATTTACTTTTCAAAACCACCTTTTATGATGGTTTATTTTCTATGCCCTATTGTTCTTGGATAACCTCTACTTCTTTGTTTCAAACTTATTCCTCCTTGAAATTTGTATCAATGGTTTGTTTACGGATATGAAAGCGAAGATAATCCAGCCGTTCCAGCTGACGTTCACGGAAGTGAATCTCATCCAGTGTGCAGCTGCGTTTTTGATTCAGCATTCTCATCCGCTGTGCGTCTGTACCTTCCTGCTCCCGCAGCCGCATGTAGGCTTCAATCTCGGAACTTTCAAACCCAATGTCGTGCAGGGTCATAATCAGACTCAGGCGTTTTAAATCTGTATCATCATACTGCCAAGAGCCCATTATTTTCTTGATTTCACCGCACAGCCCCCAGCTTTCATATTCCCGCAGGATTTCCATGGGAATGTTATAACGCTCGCTGGCTTCTTGTATAGTCATTGATTCACTCCTTCCCGACAGGCTATGGTAAAAAAATAATGTCTAATGCTTATAAATAATCTTGTGTTATACATTCTGAGTATTTCTAAGATAAGCAAGGAAGGCGTCGGCTGCAGGAGAGAAGGCCTGTGCTTTTTTCCAGACCAGTACAGTACCTGAATCCATAGAAGGTGAAAGGGGAATGAAGCGCATTCCCGGATATTCACAAGCCATATCAAGGGTCAGAACGCAGCTGCCGTTCTCCCGGGCTAACATGGCCAGGTTATATAAAAGATTTCCGCTGGCTGTGATTTGCAGATTTTCCCCATAGGAGCCGAACCAGTTACGCAATTCGTTCTGCAGATTTTCCCGTCCGGGCAGAATCAGAGGCATGTTCGCCAGGTCTGCGGGCGAAACAGTCTCTTTTTCTGCCAGAGGAGAGTCTACGCTGACAAACGCCCCCCATTGTTCACGGACGGGCGTTCGAATAAAGCTGTATTTTACAATATCTACTGGCTCCTGCAAAAGGCCGACATCCAAAAGCCCCCGCTCCAGCCGCTCTTTGATATTGTCGGAGTTTCCACTGTAGAAGGTAAACTGAACAAGGGGATTTTTCTTTTGAAAACCTGAAATCAGGCGCGCCAGAAATTGGGAACTTCGAAGCTCCCCGCTTCCAATGGATATGATGCCTGCCAGCTCATCCTGCCTGTGCAGGAAATCCTCTTTTGTTTTATCAGCCAGAGCTACGATTTCCTCTGCTCGACGGCGCAAAAGCATTCCGTCCTCTGTCAGGATGATCCGATGCTTGCTGCGGCGGAAGAGCTGTACGCCCAGCTCCTCCTCCAGCTGCATCAGCTGCCTGGACAGGGTAGGCTGAGTCAGATGAAGCAGAGTGGCGGCTTTTGTAATGTTCTCTTCTCTGGCTGCCATCAGAAAGTATTTCAAAACACGGATTTCCATATTGAATCCTCCTTTGTTTTAAGATATCACGCATATGCCCCAAAATCAATATATTGACTCTTCAAATGCTTTTTAGCTATTTAAAAAAGGCCAGCTTATATTTTGAGGAGACGATATGGTTGATAGGCTGATATTTTGGAACCTATACAAAAAATGTATGGATAAGGATAAAAGATAAGTATTAGCCACCGGATGAGATCCGCTTTATAATAAGGCCAGAAAATAAAAAGCAACGGGAGGTATGATGGATGAAAAAGATACTTTCGATTTTATCAGCTGCAGCAATGGTTTTTTCGCTTACAGCTTGTGGAATGTCGGAGGAAACACAGACAAATGCTTCGGAATCCTCGGACAGCGTCACTGCTGTAACGGAGGAGGCTGCTTTAGACAACAGTGTATCGGAAACGGAAAGCAATGATCACGGTATGGCCACAGAGGAAGCAGAATCCATGGAGCAGTCTGGCGATACGGATACCACAAATATTTTGGTGGCTTATTTTTCCTGGGCGGACAACGCTGTTTTGGCGGATGATGTGGATGCTGTTGCTTCCCCCAGCGTCATTCCGCCGGGAAACGTGCAGCAGCTGGCGGGCTGGGTGCAGGAGGAAACAGGAGGGCATCTGTTTTCCATTCAGGTGACGGACCCCTACCCCAGCGACTGGGATGAATGCCTTGCCCGCGCCAATCAGGAACGAGGCGATGACGCACGCCCCCAGCTGGAAGAGAGCGTGGAGAATCTGGAGAGCTATGATGTGGTTTTCCTGGGGTATCCTAATTGGTGGTATGGTGTGCCTATGGCGCTGCTTTCCTTCCTGGAGCAGAATGATCTTTCGGGCAAGCAGGTCTACCTGTTTTGCTCCCATGGCACCGGCGGCCTGGCAAACAGCGTGGAGATCATTACTCAGGCAGCGCCTGACGCCTTGATTTCGGATCATATCTTCGACTGCTACGAAGAGGACGCGGCCTCCTCACAGGAAGCCATCCAGAATTGGGTAAGGGAATTGGGATATTCCTTGGAAACAGAAGGGGAGCAAGAAGGGAAGCAGGCTTTGTCCCGCCGGATTTTGGTGCAGTTTGGAGAAGACACAGTGGTCTATGAATTAAACGATTCAACGGCGGCCGATTCCCTTTATGAGCAGCTTCCCCTCACCATAGAGGTGGAGGATTACAGTACCAATGAAAAAATATTTTATCCGCCGGAGGAATTGGATACAAGCAATTCCCCCATGGCCCAAGGGGGAGCCGGAACGCTGGCCTATTACGCACCCTGGGGGGATGTGGTGATGTTCTACGGTGACTATGGTGAAAATTCCTCCTTATTTGAACTGGGACAGGCTGTCCTGGGCGGGGAGCTGGTCAGCGAAATGTCAGGCACTATCACCATTGAAGCGGATAACGGATGAGAAATGGAGTAAGGAGGAGCTTGAAATGAAGATTGTGATATTGGAAGGCAGCCCCAACAAGAATGGTTCTTCTAATCTGCTGGCAGAGTGCTTTCAACAGGGAGCGAAGGAAGCGGGGCATGCTGTGGAGGTTATTGACGCAGCCCACGCTGAGATACACCCTTGTATTGGGTGCATTCACTGTGGCTATGAGGGACCTTGTGTGCAGAAGGATGATGTAGAGGAAATTCGTAAAAAGATTCTGTCTGCAGATATGATGGTGTTTGTTACACCTTTGTATTATTATGGCATGTCCGCCCAGCTGAAAACCCTGGTAGACCGATTCTGCGCTTTCAACAGCAGCATCCAGCGCAAGCACATGAATATTCCCACTGTGGAGGGGCTGTGGGCGATATCCGGCGGGATATTGCCCGAATGTGTCCCAAGGCAGACGTGCGGGAGGCCCTGGGTGTGATGGAGGATGAAAAAGATCAGCTGGCGGAAAAAATCAGCCAATGGCTTACAAAGACGGGGCCCAACCTGTTTATACCAGGAAACTAAGCCGCATCAGCCAGCCCCTCCGCCGCCATGCAGCGGCGGTATATTTTGATGAAATACACTCCTTCTGCAACAGCGGTAAAGAGCCAGGAAAATACATACAAAAGATAGAGAGATTCTATGGTGCCAAAGTATGCAAAAACCGTATAAATCCAGATGATGCGGAACACGCAGGAGCCCATGATCACAATAACAGTGGGGATGGCGGTCCGGCCCAGTCCTCTGGAGGCCGCGATGGTGCAGTCCATAAAGGCGGAAACAGCGTAGGACAGGGACATGATGGAGAGACGCTTGATGCCCGCCTCTATCACGGCGCTGTCGCTGGTAAAGATGGAGAGGAAGGGATACCGGAAAAGATACAGGCTCACTCCCAGAATCAGCCCCAGGAAGAAGGAATAAGTCAGGCTGATCAGATAGCTCTTTAAAATTCTGTCCTTTTTGTGCGCTCCCAGATTCTGTGCCATAAAGCTTGCAGCGGCGGTGTAGAAGGCGGCCATCATATCGTAGATCAGGGAATCCGCATTTGCGGCAGCGGAATTGCCCTCCACCATTACATGGTCAAAGGAATTTACGCTGGTCTGCACAAACAGATTGGCGATGGCAAAAAGGGCATACTGAAGGGCGGAGGGCAGGCCAATACGCAAAATGCGGATCAGCTTGGCAGAGTCCACCCTTAGATAAGCCATGCGAAGGGAAAAGCTTTCCTGGCTTTGGAAGAGAGACCGCAGGATCAGGGAGGCGGAAATATATTGGGCGATAATGCTGGCAAGGGCCACTCCCGCAACGCCAAGATGGCATACGATCACAAAAAACAGATTTAAAACCACATTGATAACACCGGCCAGGGAAAGATAGTACAGAGGGCGCTTAGTGTCTCCTGCAGCGCTTAGAACCGCATTGCCGAAATTGTAGAGGGCAAGGGCGGGCATTCCCAGCATATAAATGCGCAGGTACAGCACGGCGTCAGCAATCAGCTCCTCCTTGGTGTTCATGGCCTCTAAAATGGCGGGCGCAAAGCAAACGCCTATCAGCATAATCAAAATTCCCGCAAGCAGGCAGAGAATGGCGGAGGTATGTACGGTTTCCCGGATATCCTTTTCGTTTCTGGAACCGATGTGCAAGGCGGTCAGAGCGTTTACACCGCTGGCCAAACCGATCAAAAGCCCCGTAAACAATGTTACAAGAATACTGGTAGAGCCAACCGCTCCCAGGGCAATGGGGCCCACAAATTTTCCCACCACGGCAATGTCCGACATATTGAACACCACCTGGAGGATGTTTGTAAACATCAGGGGAATACTGTACATCAAAATTTTTTTCCACAAAGACCCGCTTAAAAGGTCCATTTCGTGCTTCTTCACGGCATATTTCCTTTCTCAGTATAAAATATAGTCAGGTGAGAAACTCCGGCCACTGCTTTGGAACCCGTTTTTGGTGATTATGCCCAGTTTCGTGCCTTTGCCTTTTATGGTAAAATGCTTTCTATATCATACACCTAAAAACAGGAAATGCAAGGAGGCAGATGATGATTTATTTAAAGCATTTTTCTTTTCCCGATGAGGACCGGGAGCACAGCTTTTTTATGGGGATACGAAGAACCTGCTATGACTCTTATTATCCCTTTCAGGTGCTGGTCAGACACCGGTTTACTATGCTTGATTTTGAGCCTGTCACAATTTTATATGGAGGCAACGGCTGCGGAAAAACTACGGCTCTGAATGTGATTGCAGAAAAGCTGGGACTTAAGAGGGATTCCCTGTACAACCGCAGCAATTTTTTTGAGGATTATACGGGCATGTGTGATTATGAAGTGTACAAGCCGATTCCCAGGGGCAGCAGAATTATTGCTAGTGATGATGTGTTTGATTTTATGCTGAATCTGAGAAGCCTCAACGAGGGCGTAGACAGAAAAAGGGAGGATTTGTTTGAGGAATATCTGGATGCCAAATATTCTCATTTTCAAATGCGTTCTCTGGAGGATTACGAACAGCTCAAAAAGGTGACCACCGCCCGCCGGAAAACCCAGTCTAAGTATGTAAGGAGCCGCCTGATGGACAATGTGCGGGAGCATTCCAACGGGGAAAGCGCTTTTTTATATTTTTCGGAAAAGATAAAGGACAATGGCCTGTACCTTCTGGACGAGCCAGAAAACAGCCTGTCTCCCCAAAGACAGAAAGAGCTTGTGAAATTTCTGGAGGACTCCGCCCGCTTTTTTGGATGCCAGTTTATCATTTCCACCCACTCTCCCTTTGTGCTGTCCATAAAAAATGCAAAAATATACGATATGGACGAAGAGCCTGTGGATGTCAAAAAATGGACAGAGCTCCCCAGCGTGCGCGCTTATTATGAATTTTTCAAGGAGCATGAAGGGGAATTTGACAAGTGACATCAAAATTTTATCTTTCATTGACAATAAATTGCTTTTTACGCTATACTGATATTGACATTATGTATTCCTGAAAATAATAATATTGAGGAGGGTTTATCAATGGAAAAAGGAAAATATGGAATTAGACTGTGCTTCTACACTGTGTCGGCGTTTATTCTCGCATATCTGGGGTATTCCACAGTGCTGTTTCTGCTGGCGGGCGTGGTACTGCTTGCGGAGAAAAATGAGTGGGCAACCCGCCAGGTAATTCAGGCCATCTGCCTGTGCGTGGCAAGAAATTTAGTATCCGCAGTGCTGGGAGTATTTGACTTTTTGTATGAGATTCCCATTATTTCCCATATCTGGGGTGTTGCAGACGGACTGGTAGAAGCTCTTGTGAGCATTTTTGTGCTGGTATTCTGCATTGTGGGTGTATTAAAGAATTTGAAGGGTAATGATGCGGATATTATTGGAGCCAGAAAGTTTGCAGACTGGGCATATGGAATTGTAAAAGTGCAGCCTCAGCCTGCTCCTGCACCAGTACCCCAGCCCGCTCCGGCTCCTCAGCCTGCACCGGAATCTACGGCCGCGCAGACAGAAAAACCGCAGCAGTGATAAAAAATCTGAACCTCGGAAAAAAAGAAAGCCCGGTGCTGTGAAAACGGCGCCGGGTTTATGCTTCTAAAAATTTCTAAGAAAATTTTGTGCAAATAAATAGACAAAAGGCATTAGAAAGAGCTAAAATAAGACAGGCAGCCCTGAGGAAAAGGGCCCAGTAACAAAAGGAAAGGATTTTGTATGAAAAAGAAAGTACTTGCAGCAATGATTGTGGCAATGGGTATTCTTACAGGCTGTGGAAATAACGAAGATGCGGCTTCTGTAGTCCACACTGTGGAGGGACAGCCCATAGCCAGTGAAATACAGGGGGGAGAGGACCAGGCGCAGCCCTCTGGAGACACTGTGATTACAGAACGGACCGTGGTGGACGGCAAGATGCAGAGCTACCTCACAGGGGAGTGGAAGGATGAGGCTGTAGTAAAGAGAAGAAATATGGCAGTGATTATGCCGAACAATAAGCCATCCCTGCCCCAGTATGGCATTTCTCAGGCGAGCATTGTGTACGAGGCGCCTGTGGAGGGACGTATCACTCGTCTCATGGCATTGTTTGAGGATTATGACGATCTGGATCACATTGGGCCTGTGCGCAGCGCCCGGGATTATTATGTGTATGAGGCTATGGCCTATGATTCCATATTTGTAAACTGGGGCCTTGCAATTCCCTTTGTAGGGCCGATCATCAACACAGACAGAATTGACAATGTAAGCCAGGCGGTGGAGGGCATAGATGTAGCCGCTCCGGAGGCCTTTGACCGTATTTCCAGATCCGGCTATGCCACGGAATATACGGGCTATCTGTTTATTGACGGCTACAATGAGGCTGTGGACCGTCTTGGGTATGAGACGGAATATACGGACCGTTTTGTGCAGGCTTTTACCTTCGCTGCGGACGGACAGCGGGCGGAATATGCGGATTATCCTGAGGCAACCAAGATTTATCCCGGAGGCACCTCCTCCAACAGCGGCGGTTACGGCAATGCCAATCCCTGCTTTACCTATAATGAAGAGGACGGCTTATATTACCGTACCCAGTACGGCGCTGCCCACACGGATGAAATGAATGGAGAACAGATTGCCGTGAGCAATGTGGTATTCAAAATCTGTCATGGAGAGGTAAGAGATCCTGCAAATCTGGATTATCTGGCCTTTGGCGTTCATGGAACGGGAGACGCCTATGTGTTTACAAACGGCAGGGTGATCAAGGGAACCTGGAGCCGGGAGGGGGATTATGATCCCAATATTTTCCTGGATGAGAACGGCAATGAAATCGTGTTCAATCAGGGGAAAACATGGATTTGCAATATCTGGGATGAGTATTCTCAGTATATGTCCTATGAATAAAGTCCGGCATCAGGCCGGTTATGAGAAAGAGACAGCTTTGATTAGAAACAGCTGCCTCTTTCTCTTTTTATGCTGAAAGCTCCCGGTTTCTCGACAGCATATGAAAATCCTCCTGAAATCAGCCAAAATAATCAGGCATTTTAGTTTGATTTTACATGGTCTTTACGAAATTGCGGTTTCACCTCAATCTAAGCTGATATAAAATTTTATCAAAAGCTTTCGTAAATAAATTTTTGCAGAAGCGACCCCAGTTTTAAGAAGCAGGGGCCGTATTTCTATATATAGGAGGAGATTGCTGCATGAATGATGAGCACAAAATTGTCCAACAGGTCTATGCGGCAAAAAATGACATACAGGCGGCAGACCACCTTATCGGTACATATATGCCCTTTATAAAGGCGGAAACAGCAAAATTCTTAAAGCGTCCGCCCATTGAAGGGCATGATGATGAATTAAGCATTTCCATGATTGCTTTTCACGAAGCCATTGGAAGCTATTCTCGCACACGGGGGGCTTTCCTGAAATATGCGTCTATGCTGATAAAAAGCCGTCTGATCGATTACAGCCGTAAAGAACAGCGCCATAGGCATGTGATTTCACTGAGTACGCCGACCGGGGAGGAGGATACGACTCTTGAGGAAACGCTGGCCGATGGACAGGACTATCAAGAAAATGCGGCATCCCGGGATGCTACCCGGACAGAAATTGAAGAGCTGAGCCGGCAGATGCAGGAATTTGGGGTCAGCCTCAGCGATGTGGCAGATAATTGTCCAAAGCAGCAGCGTACGCTGGAGGCTTGCAAGAGGGCGCTGCAATATGCAAAGGAAAATCCGGAGCTGTTAGACGAAATGCTGCAGACAAAACGGCTGCCCATTGGACGGCTTGCCTCTGGCAGTGGTGTGGAACGAAAAACACTGGAGAGACATCGTAAATACATGGTAGCCCTTTTGCTGATTTATACTAACGGCTATGAAATTATCCGAGGGCATTTAAAGCAGGTGATGAAAGGAGTGGCAGCGCGATGAGTTATCTGGTTATGGAATGTCACCCTGGTTATGTGGTGCTTTTGGATGAAGAAGGCAGATTTTTTAAAGCGGCTAATCTTCGTTACGAAACAGGGCAGACGGTATACGAGCCCGTGCTGATGAAGGAAAGCCCGGGAAAGCAGAAGTACACTATCAGGTGGATCAGCAGCGGAATTGCGGCAGTCGCAGTTTGCTTTCTGCTATTTTGGGGCGTCAGCTATTATCAGAGCTATATGCGGCCTTATTCTCGAATCTATCTCACCATCAATCCGCAGGTACAGCTGGATTTGAACCGGCAGGGCACGGTTGTGGGGCTTGCAGGAGTGAATGAAGATGGGCAAAGACTGCTGGAAGGCTATGACGGAAAAGGCAAGAATAAAGTAACGGTGTCTAATGAGCTGATTGACCGGGCGATAGAGATGGGCTTCCTCTCTGAGGGCGGGCAGGTTTCGTTCTCCATTGATTCCCCGGACGAAGCGCTGTTTCAGGAATATGGAGCGGAGCTTCGTGTAGGAGTGGCGGAGCATTTAGACGGACGGATTACGATTGAAATTGTCAACCATAAAAGCATGCAGAGGGAGGAAAGCATGGAGGACAGCTCCTCTTTGGAGGAATCCCAGCCAGAGCAAACGCCGTCGGCTCCGCTGCCGGAGGAATCCCAGCCAGAGCAAACGCCGTCGGCTCCGCTGCCGGAGCCATCTCAGCCAACGGTTACGCCTCCGGCATCTTCTGGTTCCAGCAATTATGGTAATACGGATAATGGAAATACAGACTATGACGATGCTCCAGATAGTGACGACGGTGGAAGTAACTACAGCGACTATGGCGATGACGATGATGACGACTAAATTTATTTCAAAAATTTCCAGATTACCCCACTTTTGAAATTAGAGTTCCGTAATCTATGAATGTAAGGTAAAACAAAAGCCAAATAGAAACTGAAAGGAGCAATCGATATGAGACAAAGAAGAAAAATTTTAGTGACGGTCTCTTCCCTGGCTGTTGCGTCAGCAGTCCTTCTGACCGGATGTGGATACTCTGCTGCAGAGGGGAAGGCATTGCAGGAAACAGGCACACTTATTTTAAGCGTTAATCCGGAAATTCAGATTGCATATGACGAAGAGGGGCGTGTGACTGCTTTAACTGGCAGGAACGATGATGGGAAAGGCATTGTGGAAACGTATCTGGATTATATCGGCAAAAACTGTGAGGATGTTTTAAAGGATCTGATTGTAGAAATCAATGAAGCGGGCTACTTCGTAGAGGATATTGACGGAAATAAAAAGAATATCGTCTTGCAGCTTGAGCCCGGATCGATACTTCCAGACGATGATTTTCTGGTTGATATGAGTACCAGCACGCAGGAAGCGGTGAAAGGGCTGGGTCTTTCTTCCAGCGTTGTGACGATTGAACAAGACGATTATGATTCAGCTTATGCCGAAAGCGGCAGTCCTTCTCCTTATATTACCTTGGAAAAAGCACAAGAAATTGCGCTGGCTCAGGCAAATGTCAAAGCGGCGGATGCAATGTTTGAGGATAAGGAGTTTGACCATGACGACGGTACCACAGTTTTTGAGCTGGAATTTACTGCGAACGGAAATGAATATGAATATGATATCCATGCGGTAACCGGAAAGGTTCTGAGAGCTGAGCATAAGGCTGCGGTAACGCAGAGCCAGGAGCCAGCTGCCAGCAGTGGCTCTCTCAACTATGATGATACGGATTACGGCCCGAACAACGACGGAGTAACGGATTATAACGATACGGATTACGGCCCGAACAACGACGGAGTAACGGATTACAATGATACGGATTACGGTCCGAACAACGACGGAGTGACAGATTACAATGATACGGATTACGGCCCGAACAACGACGGAGTAACGGATTACAACGATACGGATTACGGCCCGAACAACGACGGAGT